>NZ_JBMPZU010000063.1:0-101142 GCF_049463095.1 Neobacillus sp. 19
TTATGTCCTCTACTGGTTCAGTTGTAAGCCGATATTAACCCCAAACCCAACAACCTAGATAGGCGTTTCGCATTTATCGTGAAACGCTTTCGCGTTTTTCGTGCGCCGCTTTCAACATTCAATTCGCCATGGGTGCGGTCATTGCGGTAAGCGCGTTGAAAAATGTTGGCTTGAATATGATTTTATTCTTGGCCGCCCTCCAGCAGGTGGATCGCAATCTCTATGAAGCTTCTTGATTAGACGGTGCCAATAAACTGAAACAGTTTTGGCATGTGACCCTGCCGATGATTACCCCGACTGTTTTTTTAACCTTAATCTTAACGGTCATTGGATCGATGAAGGTGTTTGGGCAGATTTATGTCATGACTGGCGGTGGGCCAGGAAATCACACGAAGGTACTCGTTTACTATATTTGGGAAAATGCCTTTAAGCTATTTGATTTTGGCTATGCCTCGGCCATTGCGATTGTCTTATTTTTGATTATCTTATTCTTTACCCTCATCCAATGGAGTGTAAGAAAAAGGTGGGTTTTCCATGAACAATAAGAAGAGAAATGGGTTTTTTACGAAGCTATCCTTTTATGGAATCTTAACGATTATTTCATTGATTATGATTGTGCCATTTTTATGGATGATCAATACATCCTTTAAGGACTCTACCAAAATATTTACCTTTCAGTTCATCCCGGGCCCTTTTAGGTGGGAAAACTTCCTTACGGTACTAAAGACTACACCGTTTCATCTTTTTTATTTTAATAGTTTTTATATTGCCGTTTTGGTCACAATCGGTACGATTTTCTTTGGATCACTGGCCGGTTACGCCTTTGCAAAATTGAAGTTTAAGGGAAGTTCGCTGCTATTTTTATGTTTATTAAGCACAATGATGATTCCGGTTGAAGTCATCACCATTCCTCTTTTTCTATTTATGAGAGATTTAGGTTTGATTAATACCCATGTACCGCTAATTGCAATTCCGATCTTAGGGCCGGCGGGAGTATTTGGCGTTTTCGTTATGAGGCAATTCTTTCTATTAGTCCCGAAAGAATTAGAAGAGGCCGCGAAGCTGGATGGATGTTCCTATTTCCGAATTTATTGGAGCATCATGTTGCCGCTAGCAAAACCGGCGATTGCCACGCTGACCATCTTCACCTTTTTAACAAGCTGGAATGAATTTTATGAGCCGCTTATTTATATTAATTCAAAAGAATTGATGACCTTGCCGTTAGCGTTGGCGCTATTTACCGATGAGGTTGGGACAAAGTGGGAGCTATTGATGAGTGCATCAGTGATGGCAACCGTTCCGTTGTTAATCGTCTTTTTCTTCGCGCAAAAGCAATTTATTGAGGGAGCGACGATGACGGGCGGAAAATAATCTATTTTTAAAAAAGGATGTGTCTGGTTTGAAGTCTGAACTTACTTTTGATGTGGTGGTGGCGGGCGGAGGTCCCGCCGGTATCAATGCTGCGATTGCTTCAGGCAGGGCCGGTGCGAAAACCCTGCTGATTGAACGGTATGGTTTTTTAGGAGGCATGTCAACCATTGCACTGGTATACCCGTGGATGACCTACCACACGAATTCCGGGAAACAGGTCATTAAAGGGATTGCGGAAGAAATAGTAGAGCGATTAATGGAAATAGGCGGTTCCCCTGGCCATTTACGTGATACGGTCGGATTCACCTATTCGGTCACACCGTATCATCCAGAAAAATATAAGCTGTTGGCATTGGATATGCTCGAAGAAGCAGGTGTTGAGGTCCTAGTTCATAGTTTTGTCGATCAAGTGGAGACGGAAGGAAATCTGATTACCGCCGTTAAACTAGCCACCAAATCAGGTCCAATTCGCGTTTCTGCGAAGAGATTTATCGATACAACTGGGGATGCGGATGTTGCTTACCTTTCGGGTGCTCCTTGCTTAAAAGGGAGAGACGAAGACCACAAAACACAGCCGATGACGATGAAGTTCCGGATGAGGGGGGTCAACCTTGAAAGGGTAAAGGAAGCGATGAAGGCGAATCCGACTAATTTTTACAAAAAAACCCCAATAGATCGGTTGGACGAGATACCGTTAACAGGTGTGCAGGGCTTTTATAAGGAATGGAATGAATCAGGTGTCCCCATTAATCGGGACCAGGTTCTCTTTTTTGCAGGCCCTGAGGAGGACGAGGTCCTCGTGAATTGTACACGTGTTCAGGGGTTAGATGGAACGGATGTATTTGATTTATCGGCAGGGGAAAGAGAAGGAAGAAAACAGGTATTGATGATGGCTGAGTTCTTGCAACAGAAGATTCCCGGCTTCGAAAAGGCATCCATATCGGCGGTTGGAACGCAAATCGGCATTAGGGAAACACGGCGTATCGATGGGCGATATGCCCTGACGATTGCGGATGTGGTGGAAGGAAGGAAATTCGAAGACACCATTGCACTAAGCGGCTACCCCATTGACATACATGATCCAAGTGGCAAAGGCGTTCAAGCGAAAGACATCGAAGGAGATGGCAGCTACGGCATCCCGTACCGATGCCTCATACCAAAACAAATTGAAAATTTATTAGTAGCGGGGAGGTGTATGTCAACCACACACGAGGCATTAGCCACCACACGTCTCACACCTAGCGCAATGGCCACCGGTCAAGCCGCTGGTACCGCAGCAGCACTCTCCCTTCGTGATCATGTTGCACCAAAGGACGTAAATATTACCGAGTTACGGAGGATTTTAACAGAGAATGGGGTAGTTCTTTAGGAAAGTCACCAGTCAAGTAATGAAAAGGAGGAAAATCGTGAAACGCTTGAGAACATTATTTTCAGTAGTACTTGCCGTCCTTTTGTTGTTTAGTTCTGTGGGGATGATTGAAGCAAAGGAAAAAAAGAATGAGCTGGCTACGGTTTTATTGGTTCCATTAGATGATCGGCCAGCTAATACTTACTTTCCTCAGCAGGTTGGCCATTCGGCAGGTGTAGATGTCATTGTGCCGCCGAAAGAAATGATTGGCTATTTCACCGAACCGGGTAATGGTGAGGAGATAAGCAAATGGGTGTTAGAGAACGCCGATAAGGCGGACGGATTTGTTATATCTACGAGTATGCTTGCTTACGGGGGACTAGTGGCTTCACGGACAGGTGTGAAATCATTAGATGCTTCCCTTAAAGATATTCAGGTTATTAAAAAGTTGAAAGAATTATATCCGGAGAAGCCGGTCTATGTATTTGATACGATTCAAAGGCTGGCGGTTACAGCCATCAGCGACGAATATCTCAAATATTATTCTCTTATTAGTGAATGGGCAATTTTGTATGATAAGGTCGTTCATTTAGGAATGGCTGGTAAAGAAAGATTAGCAGAGCTGGAGTCATTAATTCCTGCTTCAGTTTTAGAAGATTATAAGAAAGCAAGGGAAAGAAATCATACGGTTAACAAACTTATGATTGATTGGGTTGATCAAGGGTACATTGACAATTTAATTCTCGCTCAGGATGATGCTGCCCCATATGGACTTCACCGTGCAGAACGAGAACAGTTACTGGCAAAGGTCAATGAACTTCAGGTTCAAGATCAAGTATCCGTTTTTCCTGGGGCCGATGAAGTAGGGGTCGTATTTGTCTCTCGATTCGTTAACCATTTCTTCCATACTTCACCAAAGTTCTTTATTGAATATGGGGGAATCCACGGAGATGACTGGATTGCGCCTTTTGAAGATACGTCATTTGACTACAATGTGCAAAAACATATCGTCTCAGCAGGCGGTACGATTGTTGACCGGGAGGATCAGGCAGATATTCATCTCCTGTTAAATACCCCTTCGGCTAACGGCTCGACAAGAGCAAAGGATATTGACGGGCTTGTTAATCGAACGAAGGAATTAATAGCAAATGGCAAGCAGGTGGCCATTGGCGATGTTCTTATCGTAAATAAGGCAGATGAAGAACTTGTAACGAAGCTTGCGGAATCTGTGGATTTGACAAGAATTCTTTCCTATAGCGGCTGGAATACGGCGGGGAATGCACTGGGAATTACGGTCGGCCATGCAGCGGCTCGGTTTGCTTTTATTAATCAGACATCTGGATTTGGTGTGCCGCTATATGAACAAACAGCAAAAGCCCATTACGAATTTTTGCTCCACCGTTTTGCAAAGGATCAAGGGTATAAAAATGTGGTCCATCCGGCGGCCAGAACCTATATCCAACAAATTGGCGCAAGTGAATGGGCCCTCGACGATAAGTATGACCTTGTAAACGATTTTGTGAAGGAAAAACTTACAAAAGAGACCGAATTCTGGTATCAATACTTTGATGGTAAAAAGGTGTACATCGGCTCAAGAGGCAAAAAGGATTTCTATCAAACGATCTCTTCACTAGAGAGCGTAGATGTCAAACTGCCTTGGCCACGAATCTTCGAAGCCGAACTCGAGCCACATTTAATGTTGGAATAGTTGAGGTTACGGCGGTTGCACGCCCTGATATGTGTTTTGAATAAGCGTGGGTAGGTAGGTCCTTGCTACAATAATAATTCTATAGTTACAATTAAGGGTTTAGTTCCGCGGACTTAAGGGCAGGGGGGCTGAATCCTGTTTTTTTTATAATAACTGTTCCTACTTCGACGTTTTGGTGATTTTTTAGCCTTAGCGTTGAAGTAGAGCCGGTCTACTTGGATGTTGGAGTGAATTTTAAGCCCGAATGTCGAAGTAGAGCCGGTCTACTTGGATGTTGGAGTGAATTTTAAGCCCGAATGTTGAAGTAGAGCCGGTCTACTTGGATGTTGGAGTGAATTTTAAGCCCGAATGTCGAAGTAGAGCCAGTCTACTTGGATGTTGGAGTGAATTTTAAGCCCGAATGTAGAAGTAAAGCCGGTCTACTTGGATGTTGGAGTGAATTTTAAGACCGAATGTCGAAGTAGAGCCAGTCTACTTGGATGTTGGAGTGAATTTTAAGCCCGAATGTCGAAGTAGAGCCAGTCTACTTGGATGTTGGAGAAAAATTTAAGCCTTAACGTCGAAGTAGAATGTCTACATAGGGGTTTCATGAAAATTAAAGCACAACCCCCGATATAGAAGCAGTCTACGTAGAGACATTGGAGTCAGTCCCACTCGGCTAAAGCTTAAAGCAGTAGATTGCGGTCTCTGGCACGCTCTGATATTCATCGAAAATGCGTGGGTAGGCGGTCCATAAGCTACCATTTTAATTCAATAGTTACAATTAAGGGTTTAGTTCCGCGGACTTTAAGAGCAGCGGGGCTGATTCCTATTTTTTTCATTAAAAATATTTCTACTTTGATAATTAAGTGGATTTTAACCCCAACCCCCGATATAGAAGCAATCTACGTAAGGCACGCCCCTTATCCCAGCATAAATGAAATGATATCTTTATTCCCCACTTAAAACTAATTGCCGGGCAGTTGGATACCGCGCCAGCCGCTTACATCGCATTGGCCATATTCATGAAAATATAAAATGACCTCGGTTCAAAACGAGGTCATTTGTTCGAATATATGATTTTTATACCATAGTATATCCGCCATCGATAGATATAATAGATCCTGTTGTAAATGACGAAGCTTCGGAAGCAAGCAATACGATTGCTCCGCCTAGTTCATGCGGGAAGCCCACTCTTTTCATTGGAACTAGATCCACAACAAAGGAAAGCGGACCGTCATTTTCAAACATAGGCTTCGTCATATCTGTTTGCATGAACCCTGGGGCAATCGCATTTACCCTTATATTATCTCCAACCCATTCTTGGGCAAGGCTTTTGGTTAACATGATTACAGCACCCTTAGACGCATTATATGCACTCTGTGGATAGGTAAGCGAGATGATTCCAGCCTTCGAAGCCATGTTGATAATGGAGCCGCCACCGTTATCTCTCATAGTAGGATAGACATATTTGGATACTAAAAACATGGCGTTTACATTAATATCAAATGTTTTTTTCCAATCTTCTAACGACATATTTTCAGATTCAATTCTTTGGCATATTCCGGCATTATTTACTAGAATATTAATTTGTTTATATTTTTCAATAATAGTAGCTATAGCGTCTTTTACTTCATATTCGTTCGTAATATCCGCTTTTAAGGCAAAATGATCACCACTTCTTGAAAGCTCTTCTATCGCCTTTTTCGCTTCTACTTCATCAATATCTATAATAACAACATTTGCACCAGCATCAGAGAGCGCTTTTGATATACTCTTTCCTAATCCTTTTGCACCGCCAGTTACTAATGCTGTTTTTCCATCTAATTTAAAACGATCTAAAATATTCAAGATTTGCACCACCTTAAGAAATCAGGATTAATGTAATTCTTTTCCGCCAGCTATTGTATAAGTGGTTCCTGTGATAAAGTTAGATTTGTCGCTTGAAAGAAAAGCGATTAATTCTGCTATTTCAATTGGATCAGCCATTCTTCCTAGCGGTACAAAGGAAGTAAGGTAATTTTGATACTCCTCTGGTGTCATTCCTTCTACTGGCCCTCTATTATTGAACACGTTTTGCATCATATCCGTATTGGTATAGGCAGGACAGATAGCGTTTACATTTATGTTATATTGAGCTAGTTCTAATGCTAATGTTTGAGAGATCATATTAACCGCTGCTTTTGAAGTACAGTAAAGTCCATTAGCATATTCAGCTGTTTTTGATGCAATGGAAGAGATATTTACTATTTTACCGCTATTTTGTTGGATCATTTGCTTAGCAACTGATTGGCAGGTTAAGAAGGTCCCTTTAGCATTTACACCCATAATTTGATCCCACATTTCTTCTTCAGCATCTACAAGTAAGGATGTTGAGATAATCCCTGCGCAATTTACTAAAATATCTATTCTTCCAAATTCCTCAACCGCCTGTTGAACGGCTTTGTCAATATCTACTTTATTCGTCACGTTTACTTCACTGATGATGGCTCTTCTGCCTAGAGCTTCAACCTGTTCAGCTGTTTCTTTTAAATTTGAAAAGTTTAGATCACAGGCAACAATATCGGCACCATATTTAGCTAGCAGCAGAGCGGCTGTTTTTCCTATTCCTCTCCCTGCTCCGGTGATAAAGGCAATTTTCCCTTCGAAATTCACTTTGTTCTTCCTCCTTTTACTATTCATAATAATGAAAATTTAACCAATATTTAGAATACAGTTATATAATGGCATACAACGGGAATAATTTCAAGGTTGTGAAAAATATTTCGAATTATTTTCCTGAATATTTGTAATGGTGAAATTATTTTCCGATTTTTATTGGAAAGTATAGACAAAATGAAATTAAGGTGTTTTAATGATAACCATAGGGAAAATTTTCAATTGACTGAAAATAATTTCAAAGTCGTCTTAGAGTGAGGAAATAGAATGCAAAATAATACCGAGTTAGTAACGAAAGTCGCTTATATGTATTACATTGACAATCTTCCACAGAGCAAAATTGCTTCATTATTGAATATTTCAAATTCCACGGTATCTAGACTGATACAGACGGCAAGAGATCGTGGGATTGTCAAAATTGAAATACAGACATTGAATACAAGGTGCTATTCTCTAGAGAAACTCTTAAAAGAAAAGTTCCATATTGAGGAAGCAATAGTGGTTCCATCCTATTCGGCTATCGAGGAGAATATTTTGAAGGTATTGGGCGAAGCCGGAATGAATTATCTTAAACAAAATATTCAGGAAGGAATGACCGTTGCATTTTCAATGGGTAAAACTTTAAGTGAAGTTGCAAACTGCTTAGAGGTGGATGAAAAGGTTGATTGTAATATAGTTCCTATTACTGGTGGGTTAGGGCAGGTTAAGTCTGAATTGCACTCCAATGATATTTGTAGAAGAATTGCAGATAAATTTGGAGGTACTGCTTATCCCTTATATGCCCCTGCTATCGTTGGAAATGAAGAATTAAAAAATGCCATTATAACGGACCCGATGATTCAGAGTGTTTTTAAGATGGGGTTAAATGCAGACATCACCGTTGTGGGTGTCGGAAATGTCACCGATTCAACGTTTATTGATCTTGGAATCATCAGTAAGGAAGAAGCGAAAATAATGGAAAATGACGGGGTAATAGGAGATATTGGCTCTTGGTTCTTTGATAAAAAGGGAAATATCTTGAATTTGGATATCCATAAAAGGGTAGTTGGACCTGATTTTAGCAAGTTAAGTGAGCAATCAAAAGTGGTTCTGATTTCTGGGACAAACGAAAAAAAGGAAGTAATTAAAGCAGCATTACAAGGGAATTGGGTAGATGTTTTAATCACATGTGAAAATGTCGCTCAGTACCTACTGGAATAATTCCAGTTGTTAATTATGAAAGCGATGCCAAACTGGAGGGGAAGACAATGAAAGAAATTGTAATGGGAATTGATGCTGGTACAGAGGGAGTTAGAGTAGGATTATTTGATTTACAAGGAAATGAGATTACGTTTGCCTCGACTGAATACAAAACCTATCATCCTCACCCAGGCTGGGCTGAACAGGATCCCAATGATTGGTGGAGCGCTTTAGCTAAAAGTTCAAGAAAAGCCTTGGCAGATTCTGGAATTGATAAGAAACAAATCATTGGGGTCAGTTATGATGCAACGTGCTGCAGTGTCATTGCGTGTAAGGATGATGGAACACCTATAAGAAATCCACTGATATGGATGGATATACGTGCTAATAAACAAGCAAAGTTTATTGCAGAAAAGAAGCACCCTATCTTAAAAATGAGCGGATACGATACAGTTTCAGCTGAATGGATGCCATGTAAGGCCCTTTGGCTTAAACAAAATGAACCTGAAAACTATGATAACGCTGATAAAATTGTGGAGTTTGTTGATTGGTATACGTATATGCTGACTGGTAGTTGGACAGTCAGTACTTGTAATGCTACTACGAGGTGGTATTACAATCGGGATGAAGGTGGATGGCCGTATGACTTTTACGAAGGAATCGGTCTAGGTGATATTTTCGAAAAATTCCCAAAACATATTTTAGATCTAGGTGAATTTGTCGGCGGGTTAACAAAAGCAGCTGCTGACGACTTAGGTTTAGAACCGGGAACCCCAGTTGCGCAAGGTGGGGCAGATGCGTTTGTCGGGCTCATCGGATTAGGGGTTGTTGAATCTGGTAAGTTAGGGTTAATTACTGGCTCATCCCATTTGTTAATGGGTTTAACGGAGCAAAACTTTAACGGAAAAGGAATATTTGGCGGCTTCCCAGATGCAGTAATTAAGGGCTTGAAAATGGTTGAAGGCGGGCAAATTTCTACAGGATCCGTTATCAAATGGTTTATAAATAATTTTTGCCAAGACCTTGTCCAGAAGAGTCAAGAACTGAATCAGAATGTGTTCGATTTTTTAACTCCAGAAGCAAGTAAATTACCGCCGGGTTCTGATGGGTTGTTAGTTTTAGAGTATTGGCAGGGGAACAGAACCCCCTATGTTGATCCGGATGTAAGAGGATTGATGTATGGTTTTTCACTAAATCATCGCAGGGAACATATTTACCGGGCATTAATGGAAGGAATCGCATTTGGAACAGACTTGGTTATTAATAGCTTTAAGAAAAACGGTTTTAACGCGACTGAATTGTACGTTGCCGGTGGTGCATCAAACAGTGATTTGTTCTTACAAATTCACTCAGATGTTAGTAATCTGCCAATTTATGTACCAAAAGTGACACAGGCACCAAGTTTAGGTTCTGCTATTTTGGCAAGTGTTGCTGCAAAGAGATATTCGAGTATACCGGAGGCAGTTAGTCACATGGTTCATTATAAGAAGAAAGTAGAGCCAAATTTTGAAAATCATCTTAAATATAAACAACTATCCCAAAGGTATAATGAAGCCTACCCAATTCTTCAGCCTTGGATGAAGGGGATTACAGAAACCGTTCAAATTTAAGGAAAGGGAGATGAGTGTATGGTGTTAATCTCACCCTCAATTTTAGATGGAAATCACATGAATCTTCAAAATGATATCTTAGCTATCGCGAAAGGAGGTGGGGATTCGATCCATGTGGATATAATGGATGGTCATTATGTTAAGAACCTCACATTCGGTCCCAAAACAGTAGAACATCTGAGGAAAATTACTGACTTGCCGATCGATGTCCATTTTGAAATGTATAAGCAAGAGGAATATATTGACTGCTTTATTGATGCAGGGGCGAATTTAATCACACTTCAATTTGAAAGTCTCGTACATCCATTGCGAGCCATTGAGAAAGTAAAGAATAGAGGTTGTTCCGTTTCATTAGCTTTTGCGCCCATGACCAGTTTGGATTCAGTAAAATATTTTATCCATGAACTTGATCAAATTAACTTAATGTCAGTTGAACCTGGTTTTGGCGGCCAAAAGTTTAGAACAGAAGTATTTAATAAAATAACGTTTATCCAAAACATTATTCAGAGTGAACAACTTAACACCATTATTTCAGTTGATGGAGGGGTTAATGAAATAAATATTAATAGATTAATAGAGTTAGGGGTTGGAAATTTAATCATTGGAAGCAGGATATTCAAAAACCAAGAAATCGAAAAGAATATTCAAAGTTTGAGACAATTAGTCACATATAAGGGGGAAAAAGTATGAAAAAGCCAAAGCTTTGGGCAGTTGTGATGATGTTATTAACGTTCCTATTTATTGTTGGATGTTCGGCTGATACTACGCAGCCTGCGAATTCTGAATCTTCAGTTAAGGGTAAAAATGAGTCAGCCTCAAAAGAAACTTCCTCTAAAGGCAGCGAAGGGAAGGAAGAGTTAGAAATTGCTTGGGTTCACATGAATTCAGCTGCACAATCTGAACAAAGAGCCAAAAAAGGATTTGAAGATTTCGTTAAGAAAAGCGGATATAAGTGGAACTTGAGTGTTGTTGATAGTAAAGGATCTGGTCAAAATCTAGCATCAAATATTGAGGACGCGGTTCAAAGAAAAGTAGACGCAATCATCATTTCAATGGCTGATCTGCGTGCAGCAAAAGCTTCTATTGCAGAAGCAGAGAAAGCTGGCATTCCTGTCTTTTCGGTCGACTCAGGCTGGACACCAGGTATTGTTGTAGATGTAACGAGTAATAACTACGTGATGTCGTCTAAAGTCTCGAGCTATTTAGTAGATAGATTAGGTGGAGAAGGAAATATTGTTGCCTTTAAGATGGCTGAACACCATGGAGTTCGAAAAAGAGGAGAAGTATTAGATACGATTGTAAAGGAAAACCCAGGTATTAAGGTGCTTGAGGAACATAATATTGATTACACAAATTTTTATGAAGATACACTAAAAACAATGGAAGATTATATCGCTAGATACGGAGATAAAATTGACGCTGTATGGACTGGCTGGGATGAGCCTGCAATGGCTGCTGCAGCTGCTATTCAAGCAGCAGGAATTAGTAAGGATAAGATTTTTGTCACTGGAATTGACGGCCATCCGCCTGCAATTGATGAAATGAAAAAAGGGTCTCCAATTGCGGCAACAGTAGCGCAAGGATTTGAGGTTATGGGAGAAAAAATAGCGGGGTATATCTATAGTATTAGAACAGAAGGAAAACCTATCGATCAAGTAATAAATTCAACCACTGTTTACGTTGATACACCTTTAATAACGGATAAGAACTTACCTGAAGATGGAGTAGAACCATATAAAGCCAAAGATTTCTATAGCTCAAATTAAGTTAAATAAAGAGGGAGATATGTTCGTATCTCCCTCGCAAGAGAGTGAGGTTTGACGATTGGAGGAAATACTGTCTGTTGAGGGAGTAAACAAACATTTCGCGAAGGTTAAAGCATTGAATAATATCCAATTTAGCCTAAATAGAGGGGAAATCCATGCTTTAGTTGGTCATAATGGCGCGGGTAAATCTACTTTTGTCAAAGTTTTAACAGGAGCCTATACTCCTGATGCCGGTGTGATTAAATTGGAAAACAAAGAAGTTTCTTTTCGCGGCATTCAAGATTCTATTGATAAAGGGATCGGGATTGTCACCCAAGAGGGGAGTTTAATCCCAAGTTTTAATGCAATTGAAAATATATTTCTAGGGCAAGAAGAAAGTAAAATTGGCCTTATTAATAGAAGGAAATTGGTGAAAAAAGCAAAACATTTGATGGAGACGTTAGGAATTGATCTGGATTTAAATAAAGAAGTCAAAGATTTGAATCCTGCACAACGAAAGCTCATTGAGGTTTTAAAAATATTGAATATTCATCCGAAAATATTAATATTAGATGAACCTACAGCCGCCTTATCAGAAAATGAACGAAACAAGTTGTTTTCTGTTATGAGAAAGTTAAAAAATGATGGTATTACTATTATTTTTATTACTCATTATTTAGACGAAGTTTTTGAAATGTCAGACCGTATCACCGTTTTAAGAAATGGTACACATGCTGGAACAAGAATAACGTCGCAATCATCGAATGATGAGATTATTAAACTGATGATTGACAAAGACCACCATAGCGAGTATCCAGAAAAGACTCATGGGCTGGGGGAAGTCCTATTCGAGGCAAAAAGTGTTTCTGATGGTCAGAAGCTAACCGATGTGACTATTTCAGTTAAGCGAGGGGAAATAGTCGGTATTTTTGGTACAGTCGGGTCTGGAAGGACTGAACTGGCTGAATGCATTTTTGGTGCTAGAGATAGGAAAAGTGGAAAAGTATTCATAGAGGGAAAAGAGATCAAAAATAGAAAATCAGTGCCTAAATCGATCGAAAATGGGCTAGTTTTAATCCCGGACGATCGATTGAAAAAAAGCTTAATTTTAGACGAACCGGTTAAACGAAATATCTCACTTCCATTTTTGGGTGAAATGTCATTATTCTCTTGGGTACAGGTTAAAAAAGAAGAGAAAATTTCTCAAATGATGGTGAATGACCTTAATATTAAAACTCCGTCCATTCATGAAAAGGTAAAAAATTTAAGCGGCGGTAATAAACAAAAAGTTTCCTTCGGAAAATGGATTGTCTCGGAAGATAAAAAGCCAAAGGTATTTATATTTGATGAGCCTACTGAAGGTGTAGACGTTGGAGCAAGGGCTGAGATGTATAAAATTATGGTGGATTTAGCAAAACAAGGTGCCGGAATCATATTAATATCCTCAGATATTTCCGAGATAAAGGGGCTATCAGACCGGATATATATTATGAAAGAAGGATCTATCGTGGACGAAATCCAATTAGATGAGGTCACTAATGAAAGGCTCATTCAAAGCTCTTTAGGAGTCTAACAGAGGGGGATTAACATGCAAAGTATATCAGTTGTAAGAAATGATAAGAAGGCATTGGATACAAGCTATCTAGTATCCCATTATGCTACTATTGCGACTTTGCTCATACTATTTATTGTATTTTCAATATTCGTAGATAAATTCTTTGAATTAAATAATATCATGAACATTGCGCGTCAGGTTTCTACTTTAGCCATTGTGGCATTTGGTTTAACAATTACGATGGCAGCAGGTGATTTTGACTTATCAGTTGGAAGTATTGCAAGTTTGTCCGGAGTAGTTGTAGCAGGACTTCTTGCCAATGGGTCGGGAATGCTTGCAGCTATTTTAGCCGCTTTAGCAGTTGGTGCCGGAATTGGACTTTTAAATGGAGTGGTATCGACAAAAGTTGGTATCCCTTCTATGATTGTGACCCTTGGTGTATCTTCTATTGCTATAGGTGTCAATTTTATGTATACGGGAGGAAGAGCCGTTTACGGTGGGCTGCCCATTTCATTTACCGCATTGGGCAGAGGGGCCTTATTCGGAATTCCTTCACCCATTTTCATTATGCTGATTCTCGGAATTGTCGTATTTATTTTCTTAAATTATACAAAGCCTGGACGATATATTTATGCTACCGGCGGTAATGCGACAGCGGCGAAGCTTTCAGGTATCAAAACCTTAAAATACAGAACAATTGGATTAATGTTTAGTGGGCTTGGTGCCGGAATTGCGGGCATTGTTTTGGCTGCTAGATTAGGAAGCGGCCAGCCGACTGCAGGATCCTCCTTTCTATTAGATGGTTTAGCCGCAGTATTTATTGGAATGACGACAATTAGAATTGGCCAGCCTAATATTATTGGAACGTTTGTTGGCGTGTTACTAATTGGTCTACTTAACAATGGTTTAAACCTATTAGGTTTACCCTTCTATATTCAAGATATTGCCAAAGGTTTAATCATGGTCATAGCAGTAGCGTTTGCCGCAAGTAAAAATGAATTAAAGTTTTTCTCTTCTTAATCTCTCATAAGAAAACCACCCCAGCCGTAGGAAGCATAAGGGTGGTTCAAAAAAATATTAAATAAACAACTTTTCCCTTAACGGGTTCTGTTGTCAGGAGAAGTGTTCGCAGCACTTCTCCTTTTTATTATATATGAAAGGGAACGGTTTTGTTTTAAAATTACTGCAATTTATATAGCAAATGCGTAAGGCGAATGGAAGAGCAGCGGGGCTGAATCCTATTTTTCACCCCGCTGCTTTCTTCATTGCATCCACATGCTTTAACATCTTCAATCGTTTATTCTTTTAATCTTTCGAGCTCAGTGAATACGGCTTCATAGTCTTCTTTCTTGTCTGCCCTAAAGGAGGTGTTTAGGTAGCTAATGGCTCCGTCTTTTTTTACAACGAAGACAGAACGGATTGCTACTCCGCCTTTTTCGTTAAATACTTTATAGCTTTTTATTGTTTCTTTATGCCAGTCAGATAATAAAGGATAAGGCAATGTTCCCATACTCGCTGCAAAAACACGGTGTGAGTGAATATGATCCGCACTGATACATAGTACTTCTGCGTCTGATTGTTCAAATCTTTTGTAATCCTCTTTCCAAGAGGCGATTTCTTTAATTCAGCCTGGGGTAAAATCCATTCCATAAAAGGCAACCACAACGTTCTTTTTCCCTTTATAATCAGCGAGTGAAATCTTTTCCTTCGTTGTTGCGGCTAGCGAAAAGTTTGGAGCCGTATCCCCAACCTTCAAAGAAGCTTCCAAGTAGATTCCTCCTTACATCCAAAATTTCGAACCTTATTATTTTGTCCATCTTCCCTTTAAATAAGACGATTAAATGAGGCTGATCCGTATAAAAAACCGCCCAATTCGCTTCTAAGGAAGCAAACGGGGCGGTTCCTTATAGGATTTGCTTCCGTTCCATAGTTTGGTAGATGGAGGATTGTGACTTAAATAACATGAATTTTTAGGGACAGTTTTCAACAATCCTTTTAGGAATTTGGGGAGAGAACTTGAGGCTTGGTGCGAGGTGAGGCAATTTTCAAACAAACATTTAATTAATTGCGGAATGACGCGGAATGGATAGAAATATGTAAGTTTAAGTGAAACTAGTCATATATTACCTATTGGTGGGATATAATCTGCAAATTTCCCTGGCAATTCTCAACAAATTACGTATATGAATTACTGGGGAAATCCATATTTACCAATACATTGCCAATGTTTCAAACAAATGTTTGAATAGTATATCCTATAGGGAATTTCGTTGAAAGGATGTCGATTCGTGAAAAAAGGGTTCGAATCTACTCCAATCCTTAATTTTATGGCATCTTTCATCAAATTTTTTATCGATCAGGCATGAGAAAGGTGTATGTATCAAGGGCTGCAGCGATTTTAAATAAACGTTTGTTTGATAGGGAGATTTAAGGAAAAAGGTCGAGGTATGTCTAATGGTGGAAGGGATGAAGGTCGTTCCAATATAAAAATCTTATCTTTCTTGCAAAAAAACAGCTTCACCAAGGAAGCTGTTTTACATTTATTAGATGGTTTGTTTCAAAAGTTCTTTATCATTTTCGGTCATGTATTTAAGTCTAGATTGTAAGTCAGCTAAATCCTTCGCATCAATTTCTTTAATTCCTTCAAAAATTGAAATGGTGATAAAAGTACAAATTGAAAAAATAGTGATTACAGCAAACCAAGCAACAAACATTTTAGTAACCCCCTTGATTTAAAACTTACAGTTATTTTAATTGATTTTTTTGAAATTCTATGTGATATATGTCACTAAAAAGGGGCTTAAATTTATACTTTTTTCCAAATCATGCGTCTTACAGCTGTGTACCAATCAATTGGAAAATTTGATGAAATCGATCCTCTATGTGAAATTCCTAGTGTTTTAGTTGGAGTTATATATATATTATACAAAGTTCGACTGCTGGCACCATTTTTCCTCAACCTTTCTATAGAATAAGTCATATTTTGGTGGCGACCAATATAATATGTATGGAAGGCAAAATGATACTAGGAGGCTCCAATATGGATTTAACTCACGGTTCTAATGGTGAAAATATGAGCTTTATTGATTATGGTGTAAGCATTGACCAGTTTTTAAAAGTCCTAAAATCTATACAGCCTATCTCGTTGAGCCCAGATTATATCCCAGCAAGGGATGGTCTACCATATGCAGCCGATGAGAAGGAATTTCTGGATAAATTATCACTCATACTTATCCCCGAAAGCATGGATGTGCTCGCGCCATGGATTGCTGTTGGAATGCAAAGAACAGTAGGGGCAATAAGACATCAAATAGAGAATCGACATGGTAACAAAGGTGAATGGTTTTTCAAAAATACTTGAATAAGAATACTGAATTTTGGGTTCGGATTTCTCCATCATTTTCAAGCATTCGAAGGGGAAAGTTCAGGAGTGGAAAGGAATGGCAATCAATTCAAACAAACGTTTAACTTATAGCGAAAATATGAGGAATTGATTGAATCTTGTAAGTAGACATGAAACTAGTCATATATTACCTATTTGTGGGTTATGTTCTGTAAATTTCCCTGGCAATTCTCGACAAGCTACTTATATGAATTGCTAGGGAAATTCATATTTACCAATCCATTGCTGCTGTTTCAAACAAATGTTTGAATAGTATATCATATAGGGAAATTCATCGAACGGATGTCGATTCGTGATATTAGCGGTTCGAATCTACTTCGTGCCTTATTTTTGTGACATCATTCGGCATTATTTTTATCAAACGCGCAAGAGAAATGAGTATTTTTCAAGGGTTGCAGCGGTTTTAATTAAACGTTTGTTTGATAGGAGAATTTGTGGAAAAGGGTCAGTGGGTGTCAGATGTCGGATTAGAAGAAGGCTGTGTTAATAGAATATCCCTAACCGAGTTCAAAAGAAGGAATTTTATTATTTGGAAGGGAATTGGTATGTAAGAGCTTATTCATTCCTTAGGGGGGATATTGATGGAGTGTAAAACGGTAGAGAAAATTTTTAGGGTTGTAGGAATAAGAGGCAGTGGGGCTTATGCTAATTTTGATACCGATGTTCCAAACCTTGCCCGAAAATTCCTCATTCGTTTAGATGAAATCGAAAATTGCGCAGGCACGGAAGTTGCCCTTTTTGAACCTAAAAGGGATGCTAATCATTTGGAAGGCCATTATTATGTAGGATTACTCGTTAAGGAGGCCCTAATAGAGGTTCCAGCTGGGATGGAGTATATTGAAACTGCTCAAAACTACATCACGACAAGGGGGAAAATGAATAATATCGCTACCTTACATAGCACTTTATTAAATTGGGCAGAGGAACAGGGTTATAAAAGGGATCTTAAATCTCATATTGTTGAAACCTATCATCCAATGGAAAATGGCGAGGAAGAAGTTGAGATTTATTTACCTATTTATATTTAAAATCCCATAATTTTGACAACAAATACCTAACTGAATGTAGCTTTCTTAAACTAAAGGGGACTTCGGTTCCATTCAAGAGTTGAACATATTTTATGAGGGGGATAGAATATATGACCAAACCACTCTTAAGGGGGATGGAAGGAGTTTTTATTCCGGTTAAAGATCCCGAAATGTCTGCGAAATGGTATGAGGAAATACTGGGATTCAAACTTATTTACATTGAAGAAGAGGCTGCTGTAATGAAGATTGAAGAGCATTCTCAAACCGTAGTATGTCTTGTTAGAACAGTCAATCATCAACCAATGAAGTTTCCAAATAATAATTTTGGAGTAGGGAAATATTATAATTTTATTCCAGACAAAATAGAAGAAACCTACAAAATTCTGCTTGAAAAGAATGTAAAAGTAAATGCAATGGGTGGAGAAGGAACCACTAGATTTTTTACATTTTACGACCCGGACGATAACCCTCTAGGAGTTTGCCAATAGCATTTTTATACAAGTTTATGTACAAACCTCTGTTCTTTGAAAAAGAAGAGAAATAGTTACGGAATTCGAAGGGGATACATATGGGGAAATATGAGGTAAAACAAATAAATGATCTGTTGAATTATGATTTGGATCATATAGTAAAGCAAAGCAAAGAAGAGGGTTTTCGCTTTGTAGAACGATTATTAAATGACTATAAAAATGGCAGTAATACTTTTCACCATTCTGGAGAAGGATTATTTGGTGTGTTTAATAAAGAAGGTCTACTTGTTGCTGTTGGCGGATTAAATAAAGACCCCTTTTCAAATGAACATTATATAGGCAGGCTGAGAAGGTTTTATGTTCGTAAAGAGTATAGGAGAAACGGTGTGGGAAGTATTTTGGTAAAAAGGATCATTGACGAAGCAAAAAGGTATTATAAAATTTTGGTGCTTCATACAGATACCGAACAGGCTGATACATTTTATTCTTCTATTGGATTTTCAAAGGGAAATCTTTATCCAAATTCAAGTCACTTTATGGAGTTTAAAAGCTAACGTATTATTAGCTATTGGTTAGCTTTAACACTTTAATTAATAAGATTACCGAATGGTCATGGGGACGGTTCTTGTGGTCTGTACTAATATAAATAAAAGCCACGAAAACTGTCCCTGTGGTGAGACTGTTGTAGATCAATATTTCGGACCACGCTTAGATTATAAATAATGGAGGAGAGACAATGGCGAAACGACGGGTGTTTTTGGTTTGCGGTATATTCACTAACCTCCAATAGTTGAATATGTACCAACTACTGTTTAAGTATTACCTCAAAATTTATTAGGATATATCTTTCGAGTGAATGATGGGATTAATTACCATTATAATGATAGGTTATTTGTACAACTCCAGAAGAGAACGTTCTTGTATTAACCACTTTTAAATTTAACCTCTGTTTAATATCACTAAACAACGGTTTGCCTTCTCCCAAAACAACAGGGTGTATGGATAATCTAAATTCATCAACAAGCCCTAAATTTATAAAAGTGGTAATGAGACTTGCTCCGCCATATAGCCAGATGTCTTTACCAGGCTTTTTCTTCAATTTATTAACTTGTTCAAGAATATTATCATTTATTAGTATTGCTTGATTATCAGTCTCTTTTTGTGTTCTGGAAAACACATATTTCTCTTTGCTATGAACCAATTTCCAAATTTCCTTTTCGGTATCGGAGTCTTCCTTTTTTGGAATATATTGTCCCCATAAATCGTAGCTTTTTCTACCATATAAAATTGTATCAATTTGATTCAAGAAATTAGTGAAATCCATATCTGGGTCCATAATGCACCAATCAACTTCGCCATTTTTCCCTTCAATAAAACCATCTAAAGTAACTGCCAAATCCAAAATTATTTTTCTCTGTTTTACGTTATTTGACATAACTATTCCTCCTTTAATCATTCAGATTTTGTTTCCTCTGCCCCGTTGTATAAGGATTACACAGCGAATTTAGACAATCATTTTTTCTGAACCGAACAACCGTGTTCTGTATGAACAAGGAGGACACTCAAAGCCTTCCTTGAAACGAGTTTCTCTCATTTCATTGATTAAACGAACACCAACCGAGGAATAAGGCTCAACATGGCGTTTAACCCATTGATCGACTTGTTTTTTTTGTGGTAATTTGTCGGTATACTTTTACAAGTTGCTAAACGCTTTGCTCACCTTGAACATCCTCTCGTTGCGAATGTATGTTCTTTTTTAATTATATCAAGAATTGGGAGAAAGGCAAATATCAACATTACCTTTAACGGAGCGAGGCGGTACCGAGGAACAATTTGAATATGTGACTGTGTTAGCAAATCTTACAGAAAAAAGATGCTATGGATTAGTTGGAAATTGTACGGAATTTTGTTATCGGCGTTTAAGTTCCCATAAGATCGATTACTTATTATTATCCTTGGATTGTTCCTTGGGTTGATCTTGCTCTTCCATTTTCCTGAATTGAATATCGTCACTAAGTTTCTTTTCATGCTGGTTCTTCAATGTGAGTACTGCTGCCTTCCCGTCACTGGGCGACCCATCCGAAAAATACATAGGAAATAGAGAGAAAAACAGCATGTAAAAAGAGAAATAGATAAACTGATCCCAAAAAACGGAATTATCTAGAATTCCTTCAGAAATAAGGGCGTATACCAGAAAAATACCTGCAAGGTTGAATATGGACCCACCAAGGTAGATCAAGGTATTCGTAACACGGTTATCATGCTTTAACGATTTAAACTCGCAGGCCCCATTCCAGAAGTAGTATCTCCTTACTTCAATATTCCAAAAGGAAAATACCATTGCCCCACATCCGATTGTGATTTTTTTCTCTGATCCCCCGAAAAGCGTAACAAAAAAAATATGTCCGCTTAAATGGATAAGTGTCACGATGGGCAGGATTACGAAAAAAGAAATTAGGAATTTTATAATGTCAGCGAATCCAAACATGATTATCCTCCTAAAATAGGCTTCGTAGAATCGGCCAATTCATTGAGTGCGTTTAAGGACGTTAGTTGTGTACCCTAAAGAGGATAACTAAAAAGTATATTTTACTAATGGCATAATTTGTTATTTGGAAATAGAAGGGGAGATTTGAAGGCCTTAACATCGAAGTAGAACCCGTCTACTTAGGTATTTGAGAAATTTTAGGGGCGAACATCGAAGTAGAACCTGTCTACTTGGACGTTTGAGTGAATTTTAGGTACGAACATCGAAGTAGAACCTGTCTACTTCGGTGTTTGAGTGAATTTTAGGTACGAACATCGAAGTAGAACCCGTCTACTTCGGTGTTTGAGTAAATTTTAGGGGCGAACATCGAAGTAGAACCTGTCTACTTCGGTGTTTGAGTAAATATTAGGTACGAACGTCGAAGTAGAACCTGTCTACTTGGACCTTTGGGTGAATTTTAGGTACGAACATCGAAGTAGAACCCGTCTACTTCGGTGTTTGAGTGATTTTTTGGTACGAACGTCGAAGTAGAACCTGTCTACTGAGCGGTTAGGCCCTTACCTTTTTGATTTCATGATTTGTTGTTCCTAGACCATCACCAACTGCTTTATTTTTTCTCGCGCCCCGGCACGCCAGCCTTTCACAGCGGAAACCGACACTTTCTCTAATGCGGCAATCTCGCTTGCCGATAAGCCATAACGGGAGGTGTAGAGGACCCACTTTGTTTGGTTAGGTGTCAGGCCTGCACAATAGGAGCGAAGCGTTTCTTCCCTCTAATGGGCAGAAGGGGGTGTGATCCTCGATGACGCTCCAGAATTCCTCACTTGGATAAAGGCTTTTTTCCTCGTTTTTGCGGCATTTCTTCAGTTCCATGAGCAGATACCCTTTAATGTACATGTAAGCATAGCTGGTGAGCTTGCCCTTGCTTGCGTCAAAGCGGCGGGAGGCTTCCCAAAGGGCAATAAGCCCGAGCTGGAAGAATTCTTCTTGGTCCTTATAAATGTGTAATGAGTGCATGATTTTGTAGATCATCGGTGTGTATTGTTCAGCTAACTGTTCAAAGCTTTCCAATGGTAGGACCCTTTCAGAAAGCGCGCTTTTCTTTGTATTCCCGGGTACCTCTACCATAACGGGTTACGAACAGTTGAGCGAACAGATCAAATTCACTTTTGGCGGGATTTTAAACCTCGAAATATCAAAATCGACGTTCAAAAAACACTATTGAACGGGAAATTGCTTTTTTTCGATGAATTTCCTATGAATTGAGGGGGAATGGCAATTGGGTTGATTCGAAACGGAAGTTACTTATGTAGAGCACAACTAATGGGGAGATCCGAATGAAAGGACGAGGTGGCAGTCACCTCGTCCTGTTTATTTAATCCGAAAAATTGTAATATATTATTCTCGACTAGGCGCACTCTGCTATCATTTACTTTTTTAACCTGCACTTTTTTCAACTAGTAAGCTTATTTTGCCGATCTGCGAGCAGTTCTTTCCATTCGTTAGCCAATTCATCAACAGCTAGAATTTTTTTTATCCCTTCGATATCCTTTTGATTATGAAAATAAATCTCATTTCCGTAAAGAATGGATACCTTTTTTGGATGTGACTCCAATAATGTAATTTGAGAATCGTAACGGACAAACCCCTCTTCTAACACACGGCACAAATAACCTGTAAAACCTGTTTGTACCATCCTCTTTAGCAGAAAAGGATTATTCGTACGCTTAGAAATGGTGCTGCATGGGATTCTCCCTTGAGTGATTTGGATAACAGCTTCACCAAGCCGAAAAATATCCCCGACATGGACATCTTTTTCCAACATATTTGTTACCGTTATATTCTCACCGAAAGTGGAAGCTGGTAAAGTAGTTGCAAATTCGTTTTCCCAAAGTAAATAGTGTTCATAGGGGTATACACATACGGCACGGTCTGGACCTCCATGATGCTGTAAGTCCGCCACTCCATCTCCCAGAAATCCCTCTTTTGTTAAGAGCGCTTCTTCAATCGTTTGTTTGCAAATGCCTGAATCCATTTCCTTATTAGTCCCGTACATCAATTTTTGAGGTAATCCAATTGAAAAATTTTTTAGTTCAATCCTGTTCCTGCCTGCCACTGTCATATGTACCCACTTCCTCATATTATTTTTGGCTCTGTATGTACATCAATAATAAGTCCATATTAGCATTCCTGCCCTTACAATGTATCTTACCATAGACCAAGGGATGAGGGGGGCCAGGTGCCAGAGGCGGTTCTGGTGGCTTTTTTTGAAAAACGTGGTTGAAAATGACCACGAGAACCGTCTTCGTTGTTTTTGGTTTTACTATAGGGAGCTAGGGTATAACAATAAAGGCACGTATTTTTGAGAAGGCAAATCGCCATGTACCATCATTTGTGCATTCACTGTTGTCAAAAATCTATTAATATGGAAAGTAAATTTAGAAAGAAAGGACGATTTCAATGAAAGCTCATCAATTTGTCGCAAGTATCATTACTTTGATTATGGTTCTCGTTTTAGCGGCTTGTACTGGAAATGGTGACACACCACCATCTGATCATAACGCAGATCCAAAGACGAAATCCAATGAACAAATGGAAATGAATCATTCAAGTTCAGGTGAAGTTCCAGAAGATTTAGCGGTTGCAGAAAATCCAACCTACCCAGTTGGAAGTCAGGCTGTTATGCATGCGAAACATATGAAGGGAATGGACGGAGCGGCCGCCACAATTGCGGGAGCCTATCATACAACCGTGTATTCCGTTTCATATACCCCTACAACTGGTGGTGAAAGAGTGGAAGACCATAAGTGGGTTATTCATGAAGAAATTGAAAACGCAGGCGAAGAAGCATTTAAGCCTGGCGATGAGGTTGTATTGAAAGCGGACCATATGGAAGGAATGGATGGGGCTGCCGCTGTTATTGATTCAGCCGAGGAAACAACGGTATATATGGTTGATTTCAAAAATACTGAAACAGGAAAAGAAGTAAAAAACCATAAATGGGTTACAGAAAGTGAACTATCACCGAACAAATAAGGGTGCCAGGGGCTATTTTTAAAGGAAAAGTAAATGAATAAGACCACGAGAACTTTTTACTCGTGGTTTTTCGTGGTTGTTTGTTATTTAACGATTACTGTTCCATCCATTCCTTTGGTGAAATGGTACCGACATATTAGTTGATATGTACCGGGCTCTTTCGGACTCACGGTAATGGTTTTTTCTTTTCCTGGCTGGACTTCGACGTCAATTCCGAGCTTTTCCACTGTGAAGGTGTGTTCCCTCTTCCCTTCGTTTTTCAATATCAACGGTGTCGTTTTTCCGTTAAGAATAGTGATGACTTTCGGATCAAAGTAATCATCGTTCATCTTAACCTCAATCGCTTTCACCGTCTCCGTAGGCTGAGTTACCTCACCGGATTCGGCAAATACGCCGAGTGAGCCTAGTGTTGTCACACCTACAATCACTGCAAGCAATACGACCAACCCTGTTAACCACTTTTTTGCAAACATGTGCAAACCCTCCTTTCCTAAACACTATTTTTTGCTAATTCATGAAATATTATCACTATAACTTTGGTTCCAAATTGTTTTTAAATAATGTATGAAATTTCCTTCTTCAACTAACCCCAATAGTTGGAGAAGAAAAGAGTTAGAAATTATTTTTCTATAATGGTTCAAACTACTGTTATGCATGATAGGTTCATTTCTCGTGCAACCGAAAAGTTGCTTATGCTTGACAGGCAACTGTAGGGTTGCTTATACTTGAAATATGAATTGGGACAAAGACGCTATATTCAAAGCACTTGGCGACTCGACACGAAGACTCATTTTAGACGAACTTTCCGAACGTAACGAGCAGACGATGTATGAACTTACGGTACGTCTGATTACGAAGCACGGCCTTTCCATTACGCGGCAGGCGATCGCCAAACATCTTTCTGTGCTGGAAGATGCAGGGCTCGTAAAATCAAAACGAAAGGGAAAATATCGAGTAATTAAATTTAACAACGAACCACTTAAAGATCTGCTAAAAGGATGGATCGAGTAATTTATGTAAAAATTTCCGGATAAAAGTAGGGGTTTTTCTGCTTAGGGCCAGATTGTTTGCAGCGCACTAAAGTGGTAAATATTAAAGGAGGCAAAACATGATGAAAATCATTGTAACCAGTTTATTCGTACAAGACCAAGACAGGGCACGGGAATTTTACTCTGAAAAGCTGGGATTTGTAATAAAGCACGACATTCCTATGGGGAAACATAGGTGGATTACGTTAGTTTCTCCCGATGCAGAGGACGGTACGGAGCTTTTACTCGAACCGAATGAGAATCCTGCCGCAACGGAGTTTCAAAAGAAGATATTTGCCGATGGCATCCCAGCAACAATGTTTGGCGTTGCAGATATTCAAAAAGAGTACAAACGATTATTGGAAGGCGGCGTAAAGTTTACAATGGAGCCGACAAAAATGGGCGAAGTCACCATAGCTGTTTTCGACGATACATGCGGCAACCTTATTCAGATCATGCAGAAGTAACTATCTTGGTTTGTTTTAAGTGACATGAACATACCTTGACGAAAAAAATAATGAAAACCCAGCACCGCCCTTTCTCTATATTTTGTTATAGGGGAAGGGTGGTGTTTTATTATGGAAATTTCAGCAAACGACTCCTGAAAGAAAAAATTGTAACCTTTTATCTTCTTTTGTAGAAAACAACCAACTAACACGTAAATCATGCTAAAGTGAACAAAACATATCTGAGGAGGAAGGGGAATGCAGTATATTGATAGTTTTGGTTGGGGCTTAAATATCATTCTAATGATTTGTTTTGTTATAGCGTTATTGGTGGTAATGAGAAAACCGAAAGAAAACCGAAAAAACACAAAGAAGAAAATGTAAAGAAATGACCAATTAACATGGGGGCGGTTCTGCTGGCTTTTTTTGTCATGAAAAAGTGCCATGAGAACCGTCTCCGTGGTTTTTCAATGATAGGATTTAAACGAGAGTGGATTGTATTTCTTTTTTTCACACATATCGATTATATATGTTGCAATTTGTTGTATACCGAGATGTATCTTATCTTCATTTACTTGTGAAATGCTTAGCCGAATGGCTTGCTGGCTGTTTTCAGCTAAGTACATTCTAGAAGCGTTGTCTACATAAATATGTTTTTCATGTAATAGGTAAATTAATTTATTGACATCTATATGTGAAGGCAAAAAGATGGTGAGATAAAAACCACTTTTGGGCTTTGTAAATTGTACATAGTCCGGTAAATACAATGAACAGGCTTCCAAGACTGTTTTCATTTTTTTTATGTACAATTTTTTTACGCTTTCTAAATGATAGTGAAACATACCATTTTTTAAATAGATTTCTAATGCTCCTTGTGAAAGTGTCGATGAAGTGAAATCAGTGCTAAATTTATAGCTTACAAAGGTGGGAATCATTGTTTCAGGGAGTGCAACAGTAGCCATACGCAGTCCTGGCAAAAATACTTTCGAAAAACTCTTTACATAAATGACTCTTCCGTTTGGTTCATAGGCAAACAAAGGGTCTGCTTTTAAATCCGGATCTAATTCTGCTAAGAAATCATCCTCTACAATGTATACATCGTATTTTTCCGCAAGTGCAACGATTTTTTTCTTTTCTTCATTTGTATAATGATGCCCAAGTGGGTTATGGCATCTTGGAACGATGTAAAAGAATTTAATATCGTTTGTTCGAAACAAATATTCAAGCCTTTCAAAATCAATACCCTCCATTGTTAATTCAATTCCTAACGTTGTAATCTGATTTAACTGTAAGGTATCGATCATTCCAAAGTAAGTAGGCTGCTCAATCAATACATTCTTCTTCCCGTTCGGAAACGGCATGTTGGCTAGAATGTGAAGCGCTTGTTGTGAGCCGGAAGTAATAACCAGTCGTTCAGGTTTCGTAAATACTTGTAAATGTTGTAAATACTTCGCAATCTCCTTTCGTAAAGAAAAAAGTCCCTGTTGCTCACTATAAGTAAATAATTGTTCTTTATAATGTTCAATCGCCTGGTTGATACAATGCTGAAAGTCCTCATAAGGCATGATCTGTTTATCCGGACCAGCAGATAAAAAATCAATATCCTTTTCATGTGGACTAGGTGTTTGGTAATAATCAACAACGTAATAGCCACTTTTGGGTTTAGCATAGACAATATGCTGTTGTTCCAATTCAACTAATGCCTTTACAACCGTATTTTTACTACATTGAAATTGATCAGCGAGCAGACGAATGGAAGGTAATTTATCACCTGTTTTTAACTGCTCATTCTCTATTTGTTGTTTCACCCATTCTAAAATACCTCTATATTTTGTTGTCATATGTTCTCCTTTGTATCTGTCCTATGACAGATGTGGAATTTTATGGTTCCAAATAGAGTGAATATTCATTACAATCATGTTTAATTAGTTTATTCCTTATTACCATGATTATGAAATACATTTGTATCCTTGTGAAGGAGGAATTTGAATGGGAAACAATAGTAAAAGAGGAATGCTGTTCGGCTTTATTGGCGTCGTTTGTTTTAGTCTTACCTTACCAGCTACAAGTATTGCTGTCCCATATTTTGGTGAGACAATTGTTGGGTTGGGTAGGACAGTAGTTGCGGCAATAATCGTAAGTATCATTTTTATCATAAAAAAGGAATCATTACCGAATAAAAAACAATTGAAAAGCTTAAGTATTGTTGCCGCTGGTGCTGTACTTGCCTTTCCGTTATTGTCAACTTTTGCAATGAAATCACTGCCTGTATCACATGGTGCAATTGAAACTGCTTTACTCCCGCTTGCGACAGCTGGTTTTGCTATGTGGCGCGGAGGCGAGCGGCCTTCGAAACGTTATTGGATTGCGAGTATTATTGGCGCTGTAACAGTGCTTCTTTATGCCGTATATTTAGGTTTAGGTCAATTACAAAAAGGGGATATGGCACTAATTGTAGCTGTCTTACTACTTGGGTTGAGTTATGCAGAAGGCGGAAAACTTTCAAAAGAGCTTGGCAGCTGGCAAGTCATCGCTTGGGCTATATTAATTGGAGCCCCGTTTTTTATTATTCCTGTTGGCTTAAGCATATCAGTAAATATGTTACAAGCGCCGATCGAAGCTTGGATCAGTTTGTTCTATTTAGCTGTTGTAAGCCAATTTTTAGCCTATATCGCTTGGTACGGAGGGATGTCTTTAGGAGGGATTGCAAAAGTGGGACAGATTCAATATTTACAGCCCTTTTTAATGATTGGATTTTCTGTATTGTTCTTGGGAGAATCGATCACATGGCTTACGATTGTATTAGCGATTGTTGTAGTGATATGCGTCATAATTGGAAAAAATGCACCTGTGATCAAGAAGGAGTCCAAGGGGACGGTTCTTATAGGGGACAATCGGAAGTTTTGCGTGGAAAAAGGCACAACTAGTAGTAATTGCTAGTTGTGCCTTAGCTCTATATCTTGCCGAAAGTCCAAATGCGCAGAATTTTTGATTGCCCAAGAAGAATGAAGTCGCGGTCATGGCCTATGGGGTTTCAATCTTTGGGGTTCGATAAAATTTTGATATTTAATTGCCTTTTTCATTTTTGAAAAGTACCTTTTATAAATTTTTCTCTACTTTTGGATACAGTTGCCCCCTCCCCACTAAAGAGGCTTTTTTAAAGGATATTCTTTTCTCTAAAATCATGGTACTGCTCCTAGGATGGCAGACCTAAGGTGTGATTTATTACAGGCTGAACATATCGTGACATCTTTTCCTGCAATAATAGAGACAATTTCCACGGTACTAAGTCCAGAGAATTTAGGTTGGTAAGTTGGACTATTGGTTAATTTTCGGCATAGTTTAAGTTTGGTTTTCTTATTTCGATTCGCCAGTAGACCATAGTGTCTGATCTTTACCAATCCCTTCGGGAGAATATGCATGAGAAATCGGCGAATAAATTCAACAGCCTTCATGGTCACGGTCTTCTTTTGATTATTATTTCGATAATCCTTCACCTGAATGGAAACTGTGTCTTTACCCATTGAAACAATTCGATTATTAGAAATAGCGATTCGGTGTGTATATCGCCCAAGGTACTGAACGACAGCCAAGGGACCTGAAAATGTCCGTTTGGTGTAGCTATACCAGTTCAGTGAGTAACATTTATCTATTAAACTTTGGAACTGTTTTGGATTTTCGTATTTTTTGGCGTCATTATAAAAAACAAGCAACTTCTGTTCATAATATTGCTTTAGGTAATACAGATACTTTCCGCGAAACTTCTTGGATAGTACTTTAACTGGAATAAAGAACTTTTTACTCGAGCTACGCCAACGGTTCTGCTTGGAAAGTCCACCGGCCAAGACAACAGTATGAATATGAGGGTGGAAATGCAAGTTTTGGCCCCATGTATGCAAGACAGAGAAAAAGCCAATTTGTGCACCTAGATACTTTTTATCTGTTGAAAGTTCCGCTAGGGTTTCCGCAACGCATTTGTACATTAAATCGTAAAGTAGCTTCTGATTATGATAGATTACCATGTGCAACTGTTCCGGCATGGTAAATACGACATGAAAATAGGGGGCATTGAGAATGTCCTTTTTTCGATTGTCCACCCAAACTTCTTTATTAACCCCTTGGCACATGGAACAGTGCCGATTTCGGCATGAATTATATCGAACCTGGGTATGACCGCATGTTTCACATTCATAGGCATGTCCACCTAAATCTGAAGTTCGACATCTTATGATGTCGTTGGCTGCTTTGGCCTGTTCAGGAGATGGTTTATATTTTTCTTTATATTGGGGATAGAATGCCCTAAATATATCTTGAACACTAGTCATCCTTCATGATTCTCCTTACAATCTAATGGACTTTTAACGCCCATTAAACTTTTAGAAGTCATGTGCAAATACGTTAGTGTGGTTTTAAGACTCTTATGCCCAAGCATCTGTTGGATAAATACTGGTTCGACTCCATCTTCTAAGGAGTGGGTAGAAAAGCAATGTCTTAATGTATGTGCAGAGATGGTAGAGTCAAGATGGAGCTTGTCCCTAAGTTTAATCAAGGTGTTCTTAATGGTTTTGACATTAATATGGTCCGTTTCGTTTCTACCTGGAAACAGCCAATCACTAGTTTTATAGTTTTTAGCCCGGAAATATGTTTTAAAATACTCGCGAAGCACTTCCAGTGCTGTCTGAGATAGTATCGTATACCTGTTGGTATTGTGTTTTGCATGGTCTACTCGAATTCGCATGGTCTTACTACAGATATCACTAATTTTTAGCTTCGCTACTTCACTCACACGAAGACCACTACCATAAATTAATACTAGAATAGCTTTATGTTTTAAATTGACGGTAGAATTTAATAGTAAAAGTACATCTTCTTTAGCAGGAATGACAGGTAGCTTCTGAATTCTTCTCATCCTTGGAACTTTTCTAGGATTCCATTCTTTATCTAATACGTAGGTATAGAAAAATTTAACCGCTGAAATGTAATTATTAATTGTTCCTGCAGAAAGCCCCTTATCTCTTTTTAGATAAAGGATGTATAGTTGGATATCCTCCTGGGTCATGTCTTCAATAGGCATTTGCCGATCCTGCATATAGATTAAAAAAGCCTGCATTCTTCTCCAGTAGGATTCCCTTGAGGAATCTGGGGTACCTTTAAGTTCGAAATATAGCTCCACTTTTTGTTCATATTGTTTCATGATATTACCTCCTGATGATTGATTATTCTAGTTGCAAATCAATAATCAGAAGATAGGTGGAGCTCTTCCAAACATAAGGAAAATATTGTGGTATATCTTTTGAGTTGTCCATGATATAATAATTGTCATATGAAAAAGTATGTCTTTCTTTGTATTGTTTGGTTTGGCGATTAAACAATATCACAAAGGACATACTTTTTCATTTTTTTTATACTTTTTTGGTTTGTGGGGGCTTTTAAAGAGCCATCGCGTTAGCGATTTCGTTCTTCTGCTGGATTTCATGGGAAAGAAAGAGCGAGAAATGCCATGAGAACCGTCCCGTGGTTTTTCAATGGTAAGAAGTTTATACTTACTTAATAATACCACCTTGACCTAATTGACTAAAATAGGATTTTTCCCACACCGATTAGATTACTAATAATTCCTAGTCCACCCATAGTGCCTTTTCCTAATTTAAGTAAGCCTTCAAGTATGCCCGGCTGGCCGTTACCTCCGTTATACCCCCATCCCATCGGGGCTCCCGGACCACCCCATCCCATGGGATGTACCTGGCCCCCCCAGCCTGCGGGGGTTCCAAAACCACCCCAGTTAGCCTGCTGTCCATTGGCGCTAAAACCAAAAGGATTGGCGGGAGGCGGCAGCATAGCGGCGGGGTGTCCTTGTGGGAACATCCCCTTATTATTGACCGGTTGGCCCCATGAGAAGGGCTGTTTTTGAGAATGGAAACCCTTATTACCGGCTGATGGAGCCCAACCTAGATGCGGTCCTTGTGGGAACATCCCTGCATGGTTAATCGGCTGCGCCCAAGGAGTTTGAGTCATGAAACCCAGATGTTTGGGAAATTGCGGCCAGTTGGCCGGCTGTTCTTGCGACTCCCAATCGTCATGATCCGGTGACAGCGAATTCTCGTAGTGTCCTTGAGACAGGAAAACGGGCTGTTCGGGAAGGTGCGGCCAGTTGGCCGGCTGCTCTTCCGACTCCCATTCGTCATGATCGACCGGCGGCAGCGAATTCCCGAGTTGTTTTTGAGACGGGAAACCCGTATTATCAGTCGGTTGCGGCCAGTTGGCAGGATGTTCATGCGACTCCCAATTATCATGATCGACTGGTATCATCGAATACCCGTTGTGTTCATGGGGTGTAAAGTCCGTATTGTCTGCGGGTGTTGTCCAACTGGAAGAAGGCTCTTGTGCTGTCAAACCTAATTGGCCGGGAGAGGAAGCCCGAATAGCAGGTTGTTCCATACTATCAAAACCCTTTAAACCCCGAGAACTCTTCCAACCAGCCGGATAGACTCGACCACTCCACCCCTCAGGAATCCCAAGACCATTAATTCCTTCAAATTTGGGTGTTTGGGGCTGTGAATATAATTGTGGCACTGAAATTCGGTGTGTATATAGCTGACCGTTTCCGTTTGAATTCAGAAACCAATACTGATGCATACGCCTATTCTCCTCATTTTAAAAACGTCATGTTAGACTTAACCTATGTAATATTCCTTTTTGTGGCTGGTTAAATAACTAGGTCTACAAGCCCGTATTTAAAAGATGGTCTATGGGGATGATTTTGGATTCGCTGATAAAATGAAAAATTCGCTGATATAGTGCCGAAATTCGCTGATAAACCTTAAAAATCGCCGATAAATGATTTAAGCCAGTTTATGCTGTTCAGTCATTCAATGATAAAGTGTGATTTTACACCTTTTCTGAATTTGTAAGGGGATACTCGCACGATTAGATCGCCGAACATCATGATTTATCAGGAATTGCATGTTCAGCGCCAGAAGTGATGTTAAGTTATATTGAAGCGAACACAATAGAATACAAGATTTTAAATAATTCAGATTTACATACATAGAAATCCTATGTATAATTTAGTTAATAAAAGTAAAAGGAGAATGCCGTATCAATCGTCGCCTTTTTTTTGTTACGTTCATTTTTGGATGGCTTGCCGTTTCAATTTCCCCTTTTTTTGATTCTGTGATTGTGTCAAATACTAATGATTTATCCTATCTTAAATTTGGTTTTCCACTACCTATCATTGAACAGCAGACATCGTTAACACCTATGGATAAAGACTTTCCTCTCACAGTAGGGGTCCTAAGTCCTCAAGAAAACGCAACCGATTTACTGGCTTTTAATTATATCTTTTCTATATTAATAGTAACCATAACTACCTATATCATTATTCTGGCTATAAAATTATTAGTTAGAAGGCTAATAAAAGTCTAACCCAAAGTTCAAGGGTAACTTGTAATACACATTTTAAGGAGAAGTTTTACAGTGATAAATGAGGAAAAAATCATTGAGATGATTACAGAGGATCAATGGATGATGAATATATTAAGAGCAGCAAAATCATTGAATTTGCCTGACTGGTGGATCTGTGCTGGATTTGTTCGATCAAAAATATGGGACACATTACATCATTTCAATGATAGAACTCCCATCCCAGATATTGATGTCATTTATTTTGACCCTGCAAATATTGATGAATTACTGGAAAAGAAACTTGAGGAAAAGCTTAAAACCCTTATGCCTAACATTCCTTGGTCTGTAAAAAATGAAGCAAGAATGCATATTAAAAGCAATATGCCTCCGTATGTTTCATCCGTGGATGCTATTTCCAAGTTTCCAGAAACAGCAACCGCATTAGGAGTAAAATTAGATGAAAAAGACAATGTGATCGTAACAGCCCCTTGTGGAATCAACGATGTGGTCAATCTTGTGGTAAAGCCGACTCCTTATTTTACAAAGACGAAAGAGAGAGTTGAAATTTACGAAAACCGAATATCAAAAAAGAACTGGAAAGCAGTTTGGAAACATTTAAAAGTGTATCATATAGATATTTCTTATTAAATGAACCAGGGCAAGTTTATAGTGCAAAATGGTGCTGGCTTAACCTCAATTGCTCTTTCAGTGTTCGCTGCAAATGGATCAACATCACTCAACACAGCAAAATGGATTGTCCTATAACCAGACAACCCATTTTTGCTGTTATTCATTCAATTCAACCGTTTCATTCACATCTGTCGATTTAGAACTTTGTCCTGTCATGCGTTTATAGAGAAAGGCAATTTTTTTTGTGAGATTACCGGTTTCCCAATATTCGGCTGCTTCCGCTTTTACCTTTATCAGGACAACGTTAGGATCATCATAAGAAGTTTGCATGATTTTCTCATGTGCTGTGCTCCACAATTCCTTTTTCTTATCTAAATCCGTAACGATTTCCGCTCTTCCGCGGACGGAAACAAAGGATTTACCTGCATAGGCCACATTCACATCTTGATCATGTAAAATTTCTTCATATTTATTAGTCTCTTTTTTAGTGAAAAACCATAAGTCGCCATCAAACTCTACTTCTTGTGTTTTCATAGGACGAGAAACAAGTCCTTCTTCAGTTACCGTAGTCAGCATGGCCGTGTCTACGTCTTTGATTAACTCTCTTAACGTTTCCATTTCTTCTTGCTTCATCATATTAGACATTTCCATCACCTCATTAATGTTTACAGAAGTATACTACCCTCTACAGTGCAAGTTTATGCCGTTCAAAAAAACTTTAAATATCCAAAAGATGAGTGTCAAAAATGGTTCCGTTCATGTTTTCTTGCAAATACTTTTGATAAATGGTAAGCTTAAGAGGAATTATTTTTGTTCGGTGTAATGAATAGTATAAGATTAGCTTTTCGTCTTGACGATCACTGAGTGCAAGGATAGTAACACATGTGTGCAAAGCACACAGCAGGAGGAAACAAAATGGAACAAGGTAAAGTAAAATGGTTTAACGCAGAAAAAGGTTTCGGATTCATCGAGCGTGAAGGCGGAGAAGATGTATTCGTTCATTTCTCAGCAATCCAAGGCGAAGGTTTCAAATCTTTAGATGAAGGCCAAGCAGTTACTTTTGACGTTGAGCAAGGCCAACGTGGAGCTCAAGCAGCTAACGTACGTAAAGCTTAATAAGTAGAACAAACGAAAACAGGCTCTTTATCGAGTCTGTTTTTTTGTTTTTTCTTTTAGGCTCTGTTAAACGTCGGGGTTCTTACGCAAACATGGTGAAAGCATTTTTTACTGCTTTTCGGGTATAGCAATACTAATACTCAAAGGGCGGTGGTTACAATGATCATTTCAAACTTCAATGAACTTTTCAAGTTCGACCAAAACGTTGAGGTCCTTTATACCAAAATGGAACCGGATACAATGTATGCCGTGTTAAAGATATGTTCAAAACATGCACAATGCCCAAAATGCAAACATGTATCGTCTCGACAGCACAGCCAATATGCTAGGAAAGTCGATGACCTTCCGGTCTCAGGTCATTCGGTTCATATAACCGTTCTATTGCACAAATGGTTTTGTGGTAACAAAGACTGTAAGATTAAAGTATTCACCGAACGTTTGAACTGGTTAAGCCCTTCCGCCAGAAAAACAAACAGGCTGGAAAACCTGATTCGTCATGTGGGATTCACTAATAATTGCCTGGCCGCTGAAAAAATCTGCCGAAAAATGCGTATTTCGATAAGCCATGATGCCATTCTGTACCGGATTAAAAAGGAAGAACCGGTTAAGCCAAGGGAGTGTCCCTTTCGTGGGCATTGATGATTTTGCTTTTAAGAAAAGAAAACGGTATGGCACGATTTTCATAGACCTACAAACAGGTGATATCCTTGATTTTTTACCAAACCGAGACAAAGAGTCAGTAAGGAACTGGCTCATCAAACATCCTGAAATTCAACTGATTACAAGAGATCGTGCCCATGCATATAAAAATGCGGCAGAGGAAGCGTCACCAAAAATCAAGCAAGTTGGTGATCGTTGGCATATCCTCCAGCATCTTTTTGACGCAGTTAAGAAGACGATTAAGTCTATTGTGCCGCCAAGATGGAAACCGACTGGTCAAGACTCAAATGTCCAACAATGCAGTTCATTACGCCCTTTACCAAAACGGCTCCAACCTTTGGTGGAACACGAAGAAAACGTTTGGAAGAGAATTCAAAATGCCCGGCGCCTTCAGAAAGAAGGCAAGAGCATCACAGCGATCGCAAAGCAGCTAGGTATTTCCCGTAATACCGTTTATAAGGATTTAGCTACGACATCGAAACCGTCCCTTAAACGAACTTCTTTATTTGATCGATATCTTCCCCTTATCCGTAACATGATCGCAGATGGATCAAAGGGTGATGAGATAGAGGCTGCGTGCAGGAAAGCAGGGTTTGGTGGACATCGCAACACACTAAATTACATGATTGCGGACGAACGCCGGGATATCCGAAATAAAAAGCCACAGACACTGAATCTTCAACAGGCAATCATCCGGATCCTTTGGGATAAGGACGTACAGAACCATAAGAAAGCATTTAAATCCTTGCATCCCAACCTTCTAAAAACGTTCCCATCGTTAATGGAAATTAGCGAATTCATTCAATCCTTTAGGAGCCTTTTTGAGGAAAAACATTCATCTGGCCTTAGAAAATGGCTGATTGAACATAAGCACTCACCATTTACTTATTTCCAAACCTTCCTTAATGGCATCAGAGGTGATATTAAGGCTGTTTATTACGCTATAACATTACCTTGGTCAAACGGGAAAACTGAAGGAACCATAAATAAGTTGAAAAATATCAAACGGATGATGTATGGACGTGCAGGTATAACGGTGTTGTTAAATCGCTTACGTTTCCAGGGTTAAAACTTGATTAATATAACATTTTTTTACCGAAGGTAACACTTTTACTTAGGGCTACAAACATTCACCAAAAAGACGTAAGAACCAACGTCGGTGTTGATTTCCGTTACAGCCGCTTCGCTTTCCGCGGGGCGGGCGGTGAGCCTCCTCGGCGCTAAAGCGCCTGTGGGGTCTCACCTGTCCCGCTGCTCCCGCAGGAGTCTCGCGGCTTCCACTCCAATCAACAGTGGTTCCAAATCAACAATAACCTTGAACAGAGCCTTCTTTTAAAAAACAAGGAGCCCCGCTCACGAATGAGCGGGGCACATGTAAACAAGTAAATCAAATGGTACTCAAAGTGTAACACATAATCCCGAAATCTCCTAATTCCCTTAGATCCCTCTTTTCAGACAATGGGACTGGGGGACCAAGGGGACGGTTCTTATAGGGGACAATCGGAAGTTTTGCGTGGAAAAAGGCACAACTAGTAGTAATTGCTAGTTGTGCCTTAGCTCTATATCTTGCCGAAAGTCCAAATGCGCAGAATTTTTGATTGCCCAAGAAGAATGAAGTCGCGGTCATGGCCTATGGGGTTTCAATCTTTGGGGTTCGATAAAATTTTGATATTTAATTGCCTTTTTCATTTTTGAAAAGTACCTTTTATAAATTTTTCTCTACTTTTGGATACAGTTGCCCCCTCCCCACTAAAGAGGCTTTTTTAAAGGATATTCTTTTCTCTAAAATCATGGTACTGCTCCTAGGATGGCAGACCTAAGGTGTGATTTATTACAGGCTGAACATATCGTGACATCTTTTCCTGCAATAATAGAGACAATTTCCACGGTACTAAGTCCAGAGAATTTAGGTTGGTAAGTTGGACTATTGGTTAATTTTCGGCATAGTTTAAGTTTGGTTTTCTTATTTCGATTCGCCAGTAGACCATAGTGTCTGATCTTTACCAATCCCTTCGGGAGAATATGCATGAGAAATCGGCGAATAAATTCAACAGCCTTCATGGTCACGGTCTTCTTTTGATTATTATTTCGATAATCCTTCACCTGAATGGAAACTGTGTCTTTACCCATTGAAACAATTCGATTATTAGAAATAGCGATTCGGTGTGTATATCGCCCAAGGTACTGAACGACAGCCAAGGGACCTGAAAATGTCCGTTTGGTGTAGCTATACCAGTTCAGTGAGTAACATTTATCTATTAAACTTTGGAACTGTTTTGGATTTTCGTATTTTTTGGCGTCATTATAAAAAACAAGCAACTTCTGTTCATAATATTGCTTTAGGTAATACAGATACTTTCCGCGAAACTTCTTGGATAGTACTTTAACTGGAATAAAGAACTTTTTACTCGAGCTACGCCAACGGTTCTGCTTGGAAAGTCCACCGGCCAAGACAACAGTATGAATATGAGGGTGGAAATGCAAGTTTTGGCCCCATGTATGCAAGACAGAGAAAAAGCCAATTTGTGCACCTAGATACTTTTTATCTGTTGAAAGTTCCGCTAGGGTTTCCGCAACGCATTTGTACATTAAATCGTAAAGTAGCTTCTGATTATGATAGATTACCATGTGCAACTGTTCCGGCATGGTAAATACGACATGAAAATAGGGGGCATTGAGAATGTCCTTTTTTCGATTGTCCACCCAAACTTCTTTATTAACCCCTTGGCACATGGAACAGTGCCGATTTCGGCATGAATTATATCGAACCTGGGTATGACCGCATGTTTCACATTCATAGGCATGTCCACCTAAATCTGAAGTTCGACATCTTATGATGTCGTTGGCTGCTTTGGCCTGTTCAGGAGATGGTTTATATTTTTCTTTATATTGGGGATAGAATGCCCTAAATATATCTTGAACACTAGTCATCCTTCATGATTCTCCTTACAATCTAATGGACTTTTAACGCCCATTAAACTTTTAGAAGTCATGTGCAAATACGTTAGTGTGGTTTTAAGACTCTTATGCCCAAGCATCTGTTGGATAAATACTGGTTCGACTCCATCTTCTAAGGAGTGGGTAGAAAAGCAATGTCTTAATGTATGTGCAGAGATGGTAGAGTCAAGATGGAGCTTGTCCCTAAGTTTAATCAAGGTGTTCTTAATGGTTTTGACATTAATATGGTCCGTTTCGTTTCTACCTGGAAACAGCCAATCACTAGTTTTATAGTTTTTAGCCCGGAAATATGTTTTAAAATACTCGCGAAGCACTTCCAGTGCTGTCTGAGATAGTATCGTATACCTGTTGGTATTGTGTTTTGCATGGTCTACTCGAATTCGCATGGTCTTACTACAGATATCACTAATTTTTAGCTTCGCTACTTCACTCACACGAAGACCACTACCATAAATTAATACTAGAATAGCTTTATGTTTTAAATTGACGGTAGAATTTAATAGTAAAAGTACATCTTCTTTAGCAGGAATGACAGGTAGCTTCTGAATTCTTCTCATCCTTGGAACTTTTCTAGGATTCCATTCTTTATCTAATACGTAGGTATAGAAAAATTTAACCGCTGAAATGTAATTATTAATTGTTCCTGCAGAAAGCCCCTTATCTCTTTTTAGATAAAGGATGTATAGTTGGATATCCTCCTGGGTCATGTCTTCAATAGGCATTTGCCGATCCTGCATATAGATTAAAAAAGCCTGCATTCTTCTCCAGTAGGATTCCCTTGAGGAATCTGGGGTACCTTTAAGTTCGAAATATAGCTCCACTTTTTGTTCATATTGTTTCATGATATTACCTCCTGATGATTGATTATTCTAGTTGCAAATCAATAATCAGAAGATAGGTGGAGCTCTTCCAAACATAAGGAAAATATTGTGGTATATCTTTTGAGTTGTCCATGATATAATAATTGTCATATGAAAAAGTATGTCTTTCTTTGTATTGTTTGGTTTGGCGATTAAACAATATCACAAAGGACATACTTTTTCATTTTTTTTATACTTTTTTGGTTTGTGGGGGCTTTTAAAGAGCCATCGCGTTAGCGATTTCGTTCTTCTGCCGGCCTTTTTTGACAAGCAAAAGTGGGAAATGCCGGATCAACCGTTCCTGTGGATTAATCCTCCAGCTGGAACGTATGGCTGAAATGAACCTTTCCGTTTTCATCCTGAATTTCTACAATCGCTTGCTTCGCTGCAGGATCCACACGGAACACGCCGAAGTTAAAGAAATTGCCTTCAGCATATAATTTCTCCGGGCCGAAAGTTGGATCCAGTGTCCCTGGATTGATCTTTACCGCTCCGATTGGTCCGCTGATCAATTCGTTATAATCCGTCTTACCATCTTGATTGGCGTCATATTTGATTACTTCGGCAAAGTGGACATCTGTTGTGACGAAGAAAACATTTTTGATTCCTTTTTCGATGATAAAATCAGAGATTTCCTTGAACTCGTTCTCAAACCCTGTTGGATCATTTGGGTTTACATTGTCTCCATTTGCCCATCCATCTCTAGCCATGGCTTTTCCAGTTGGAAAGGAGATTGGCACAGAAGATGCGACCAGTTTTACTTTTGCATCTGACTCAAGAAGCTGCTGCTTCAGCCATTCTACTTGTTCCTTCCCTAGCATGGTTTTATCTGGCCCATCTGCCTGGTTGTTAGGAGAGCGGTAACCCCGGTTGTTTAGGATCACCATATCCATCGCGTTGCCCCAAGAATACTTGTGATACAGCTTGTCCTCTGCACTGCGTTCATTAGAAATGGGGTAGTAGTTTTTAAACGCATGTAATCCAGTTGGAGTCAGCGGCTGGGATGGGCCTGAAAAGTCATTTGTTACTTCATGGTCATCCCAAATGGCATAGGTCGCTGTTTTCTGCAGCAGGCTGCGGAATCCTTTATCGGTCCGGATTTCTTTATACTTCGCCCAAAAATCCTCTACCGTTTGCGAAGGAGGATTCGGCACTGCCGGGGTAGGGCTATCCGCATAAATCGTGTCCCCGCTGAACAGGAAGAAGTCTGGATTGACTGCGGACATCGCTTCGAATGATTTGTATGGCGGAATCTCGCCATGGCCGCCTGTATCGCCGCCCCAAACCATTGTCAATGGTTTTAAGCTGTTTTCCCCCGGTGCCGTTTTAAATGAACCATTGACGGTATACTTGCTGGAAACAGCATGTGCCCGGTAGTAGTAGGTAGTATCCGCCTTTAATCCGTCCACTTCTACCTTTACGGTAAAATCGTTCGTACTATTTGCAGGTGCTGTTTTGACCATTGTATCGTGTTTAAACGTACTGTCTGTAGAAATTTCAAATTGCACGTTTGCTTTTTCGTTGGTCCTAGTCCATAAGATGGCTGAAGAATCGGTCACATCACCGCTTGCAATCCCGTGTGAAATATACGGCTTGTCTAGCAGACTCTCAAACTGATCCGGGTAGTTTGTGAATAGCCCATCGACACCAAGTGAGGTTAGGGAAACCATATCATCCTGAGAATTGACGGTCCACGGATGAACGAGAAGCTTGTTTTGATGTGCAGCTTGCATCATCTTTGGAACCACCAGTTCTTTGCTCGGACCTACACCAGAAGCATAATCAGAGATTCGATGCATCTCCTGGGACACATCTTTCCCTTTCAGCATACTAGCATTATAAAGCTGAATCAGTTTAACATTTGGGGCAAGATTGTGTACCTTACGAAGGCTCTCCTCGCTGAAGGATTCAAGAAATAGTTTTTCAGTCTCTAAGACTTTGGTTTTTTTCAAGATTTCAATTACTTTCTCTTCCATTCCCGGGTACACACTTGGAGCTTTTGTTTCCATATACAGACCGGCTTTGCCATTACCGTGCTGCTTAACGAATTCAATGGCTTCCTCCAGTGTGGGAACCTTCTGCCCGATGTACGCTTGTTTTGCCTGATCCGGATAGGCTTTATTAAACCATGAGCCTGCATCGAGACGCTGGATTTCTTCTAGAGTAAAATCCTTTACCCGCCATGGGGCCCGGTCTGGATAAAGTTCCTTGGCATTGGTCGTCCGCGCCAATGTTTCATCATGCATGGCAATCAATTGGCCATCCTTCGTCATTTGTAAATCAAATTCGACATAATCGGCCTTCATTGTCATCGCCTGTTTATAGGCGGCAAGTGTATGTTCCGGGCCGTATCCAGAGGCACCGCGGTGGGCAATCACGGCCACATCGGAGTTTAGTGGTGTTAATGTTGATTGTCCATTATCCGTTACGGACATTTCAATCGGCTTGGCTAAAACGGCATATGGCGCAGCAGTTGTGACGGACAAGGACAGGCAAGCAAGACTAGCAATTAAACTCTTTTTCATTTTGCAATCATCCCCTATACGTTTTATGTATTTCTCTTTAAAAATATAGGAGCATTGTTGAGCATAGGTTAATAGAGTATGAAAAATCTGTAAATAGGAAGAAAACAGGTCTTTTTCCTTATAAATGTTGGGACTGGATTACTATGTAATAATGGGAAGGAAAATTTTGATTTGCTATTGGAAGAAGTAAGTGGGGGAAATGTTGAAGCGTTGATCTTCCATGTATGCAAGGGAAATCCTTTTAGGGCGATACTTTACTGCTGTTTCAATCAAATGTTTGCATAGGAAAGCAACTATGGAAATTGCTCGAAAGGATGTATATTTCGTGAAAATGGTGGAGAATGGTCGTGGCGTGTCAAAGTCCAATTTACACAAACTAAAAGATTACTTTACAAAAATCCTAAAGAAAATTTAACATCGAAAATTACAATGAGGTAAACATAAATATTTATTTCTAAGGAGGTACCAAATGGTTCTAATTAGAAAACTTTCGTTATGTTTCCTTGTTTTACTCGGCTTAATTTGTACTTCTTATATGTTCTTAGTTATCGTTACTTCTTTTTTTTACCATTTCTGGTTATGGACATGATCGCCATTATTACAAAGTCACCCCCGACGTAGAAGCGGTCTACGTATGGAATTCGTGAATTTTTCAACCCAAACCCCGACGTAGAAGCGGTCTACGTAGGGGTTTCACGAATTTTCAAGCGCAACCACCGATGTAGGACCATTCATCATCTCCTCCTGATTAGCGCAACTGATAGCAGTAAAATAGGAATGAGCAGCTGTACTGTTAAGAAATAAAAGGGCACAGTTGTCCCCATTCCCCGAATCATGTCCTCAAACGAGGGGATCGACCAGATTGAAAATAAAATAATTAAAAAACCAATGGGTAAGATAAACGGTTTATAACTGGGCAGTGTCAGCCATTGGGACGTGCCAAGCACTAGCATATAAAAAAAGGCGGAAAGCTGGACGAAACCGCCAAGAATCCAAACGGCGATGACGATTGACTCCACATGTTCAAAAAAAGTGCCGATGCTTATAAACCTTGCCGCCTCAAATACGGGGAATTGCAGGTTGGAAATAATTCCTCCAAATAATAATAGATTTCCAAGATTTATAAATACCATTGTCATCACACTGGCAATAAGCGATAACATTCCCCATTTCATGACCTTTTGTTGTTTCCGTAAAGAAGGGATGAGGAACGACATCAATGAAAATTGACTTAACCAGGCGAGTGGGGCAAGGGAACCTTTAATAGAGGGCATTACCCCATCTTGCAGTATGGGAAATATATTTTTTACATTCAAGTCAGGAATGAGAAAAACATAAATCAGGATGTAGAGGGCCAAAACAATCGGCCAAAAAATCGTCGCGCATCGTCCAATCGTTTCAATGCCTCCATGAACAGCAATTGCGCAAGAAAGGGCAATACTTCCGGTAACAATAATGATCGGTGTTTTATGCAAAAAAGCACTTCCAATGAACTCACCGTATTCCCTAAATGCGATTGCCGTATCGTGCAGGAGAAAAAACAAGTAAATGAAAGCGAGAATTTTGCCAAGGGTCCTGCCTAGAATAAGTTCACAATATTCGATTAGCGTTTTCCCCGGAAAAAGCCTAGAAAGCTTTACAATAATCAGGACAATCAGAAAGCCGCTCAAAGAACCCCAAATGGGCGACAGCCATAAATCACGCTTTGCATGCTGGGCGGTGACATATGGAATGTAAAGAATAGCCGTAGCGATAACGGTTGCATACATAATAAGGGCTAATTCCAAGTAAGAAATTTTACCTTTTTCAATCATATTTGTTCAGTCCTCTTCTAAAAGGCGTCTACTGCCAAAATGGTTCAAATGACTGATAGATGAAATCCACTAGTTGCCCTGGCCCCGGCATATCTGGAAACACAACAAGTAAAACAGCAAGAATCCAGTTAATCAGCATCAGTGATAAAAAGGCCATTTTTACTTTTTTCTTATTTTTTTTCAATATCGGCCATTGCGACAAAAAGATGAGCGCAAGTAAAATGGTTACTCCCAGTACTCCTGCCACCTTCATCGTGCAGCACCTTTTTTACGGGTTCCAGTTGCCATACCGGTTCTTTTGATATTTACCTTCGTTTCAAATGAAAGGGCGATTTGTGGGAAAATTTCATTCCACTCCTCTTTATGTTGTTTCCAAATTTGTGGATATTTCCTTTGGAATTCATCAGCAAAATTAAAAATATCAGCATGTAAGTCTTTCTTTACAATCGAAAAAGCTAACTGTTCTCTTTGCCTGATTTCCACACCAACCTTTTGCTCGACTTTTTTTATGACCTTTGGATCCAGAAAATTAAGTGTTGTCGTATTTTGAATCACTTCCAGGTCTACGTTTGTTTTGATGTGCATGCCCCATTTTCCATCCTTTATGGTGGGGATCAATTCACTATGGCTTCTAATTATATTTAAGGAGATGTACCCTTTTTCGTCTTGAAAAGAGATGGTAATCACACCTGATTTGATCTCATTTCTTGGCCAAAGAATCCCCCTTGTTTCTTTATCACCTAATTTTCCTACCATTTTTCCATCCTTAAAAATAGCGGCTCCGTTAATGATTGGAATGGCCTTTTTTGAATCCATCATGGATGGGTCCAGGTTTTCCACCCAAGGGAGTACGGCTGCATTGGATTCACCTGACAGCATCTGCGAAAAATCCTTCACCGTTACTTTCACACCAATATGTGTTTTGACGATTTTGCGAAGTTGTTTTGAGGTGCTTCTTTCCAATTCAGGCATGGCCTGCAAAACATTCTTAGGCCTTCCTTTCGCCACAAACACGTCGGCACGAATACGGGGTTCCGAGTGCCGCATCCAAAAATCAATTTCGTCGCTTATTCCTTCCTTTGCTAATGTTTCTCCAATAATGAGCACCTCGTTTTGCCCCCAAAAAATTTCTCTCGTAAGTTCTTCCTGGAGTCGTGCCATCGCATCTGCGACCGTTTCCCCTTCAGCCGACCTGACAAATGACTGGCCGCTGCTGCTTCCGCTAGACATCCCGGATTGTCCTCCGCCTTGTGGGGCGCGTGGAATAAATATTTGAGCGGAGAGTTCGATATTATTTTTCTTCCCTTTATCTATACCTGATGCCAAAATAAGAGCTAAATCATTCACTTCGGTTCGGTCCCAACAGCCTGCTAGGCAAAACGAAGTCAAGCATACTAGGAGGATGAAAGGGCAGGTTTTCTTAACCGATCGAATCATACCACTCAACTTCCGTCGCCACCTTTGCTTGGATCAGGCTTTTGGTTACTGGCCTCACGCATTAAGTCACTCGAATCATTTGAAAAAAGGCTTGGACGAGTATCCATTGCCCACCAAGGAGCCCGAATTAGGATATCCTTCCAATTGTGAACCTTTAGCGCCCCAGTTGAATTGAAATAGGGTACACCAAAGGATTTTAGATTACATAAATGTGCGACAATGGCAGTAATTCCGAGCATAACACCCAATAGTCCTAGCATCCCCGATAAAATCATGATGGGAAAGCGCAGGATTCGAGTCGATATGCCGGTCGCATATCTTGGCATTAAAAACGAGGCGACTCCCGTAATGGCGACCACCATGACCATTGGTGATGAAACCAGGCCTGCCGCGGTCGCAGCTTGTCCAATGACCAAAGCCCCGACGATACTAACAGCAGCACCCACTTGTTTTGGCAGCCTCACACCTGCTTCCCTTAATGCCTCAAACGTGATTTCCATGATAAACGCTTCAACCAATGCCGGAAAAGGAATTTGTTCACGGCTTTCAGCGATCGTTAAGAGCAGCGTGGTTGGAACCATTTCTTGATGAAACGTTAAGATTGCCACATACGCTGATGGGGCAAGCAGCGAGATGAAAAAGAACATATAGCGCAGCCAGCGGATAAAGGTACTGATGTAAAACTGATTATAATAATCTTCCGGTGACTGTAAGAGAGTGGCAAACGTACATGGTGCAATGAGAGTGATAGGGGTGCCGTCAATCAAGATCACAACACGCCCTTCCAAAAGACAGGCTGCCGCTACATCCGGACGTTCTGTTGTTAAGACTTGTGCGAAAGGAGAATACGGGTAATCAATGATCATTTCCTCAATATATCCGCTTTCTAAAATGCCATCAATCTTGATTCGCTTAAGCCTGCTGGTCACCTCATTAACTAGAGTGGTGTCGGCGATTCCTTCAATATAAGCCACGATGATAGGTGTTTCTGTATATTGGCCAATCGTCATTTGTTTCATTTTTAATAATGGATGACGAATTTTCCTGCGCAACAGGGAGGTGTTTACGCGTAATGTTTCAATAAACCCTTCTCTAGGACCGCGAATGACTGATTCCGCGTCTGGTTCCATAATACTGCGCTTTTCCCACTTCGGCAGCCCGATGGAAATTCCTTTTGTCTGTTTTTCCATTAGAATAATCGGGTTCCCTATTGAGATTTGTTTAAAAACATCAGAAATCGAATAAATCTCTTTGAGATCCGAAATGGATATTTCCTTTTTCGTACACTCAAATACCGCATCGCAATCAAGGTCTTTCATCCTGATCAGCGGCATGAGTACATGCTGATCGACTTCTTCCGTATTAGAAAGACCATCTATGTAAAGAAGAACGGCATTGACACTGCTGCCAATAGTAAATTCGCGAAATATCACATCCGAACAATCTTTATAGGCTGATTTTAGCCTTTCCATATTTTTAGATAACTCCGGATCAAGAGGAATTTCCGGTAATGTATCCAACGATTCATTCAAGTGTTTACTTGGAAAATCAAATATCTTTTTCTTTTTCCTTTTCTCCAAAAATTTCATCAACTGGTTCCCCTTGGCACGTAATTACGGTTATTTTTTGCCCAATCTGTGGGGATTATACTTCAGTCGTTTTCTGGATTCGTTCTTATGACCGAAAGCCGTGATATTTTAAGTTTGATCTAGTGGGCGGATCAACTTCCATGAGATATCCTTTTAGGTGGATAGTGATACGACGGAATAGGGGATGAGTGCGACGTAACTTACGACACAAATCTTTGGACTTAAGACATATTTTTGGACAAATGCGACTTAAAAGAAGTATCTAGAATTATTCTACTTGGAGGTTTTCGTGGATTTTGGGCCTTAACATCGAAGAAGAACCCGTCTACTTGGATGTTTGAGTGAATTTTAGGTACGAATGTCGAAGTAGAACCTGTCTACTTGGATGTTTGAGTGGATTTTAGGTACGAACGCCGAAGTAGAACCCGTCTACTTGGATGTTTGAGTGAATTTTAGGTACGAACGTCGAAGAAGAACCCGTCTACGTTGGTGTTTGGCAAATTTTTAAGCTCCCATTTTTCATATGTTGGTCAGTTAAATCCCCACCACCATATGAATCTATAGAGTAGGCGCAAGAAACCTCTTCATGTGTCTACTCTATTTGTTTCTACGTACATTTAGGGACAGGTTTCGACCTTCTTTTTGGGCCTTCGCGAAGGGAGTTCAGGATTGGAGCGGGTTGAGTCTGCTTTCAAACGAACGTTTAATTGATATCGGAATGACACAGATTTGATAGAACCATGTAAGTTCACGTGTAACTAGTTGGATTTTGTGAATATATGGGCTATTCCTTGTAAATTTCCCTGGCAATTCTCGACAATTTCTTTTTCAGGTTTCCATGGGAAAGCCTTATAGATCCTACTTTACTGCTGTTTCAAGCAAATGTTTGCATAAGAAATAAACTATAGAAATTAGTCGAAAGGTTGGTTATGTTTTAGTTTAGAAGGTTTGTCTCTTTACATATAAAACATCATTTAGGTAAGTTGGCTGTGACCATTTAAGGTTAATAGAAGAAGGAGGAAATATTAGCAAAGGCCGAGAAGTATTTATTAAAAGGAAGTTCGTATATAGAAAAAATGTATTCGGGAAGAGGGGTAGATCATGATTAAGGCTGTCCTATTTGATTTAGATGGAACGTTGTTAAATAGGGATGAATCAGTAAAGAAATTTATTGACCACCAATATGAACGATTGAATAAATAATTATAAATTGAAACTCATAAATGTTTCTTTTTCGATGGAATTTACACTTCAACCATTATTCATCTAACGGCCCAACCCGTCTATGAGCGGATTTATGATGTTCAATGAGCGATTTCGGGTTTAATGAGCGAATGTTGCCATTCAATGAGCGAATCCAATGAATAGAAAACTTTCAGCATCTTTCTTTCTCAAAGTTTCATTAATATTGCCCCTAGCACAACTGACATTTGGAATGCTTATATCTAAAGGAGGAGTTTAATATGTCAAGAAAGGCTTTTAATGCATCTGGAGCTGTTGCTGTTGGTCCTTACTCACACGCAATTGAAGCTGGAGATTTAATATTTTTATCTGGGCAAACCCCAGTAGACTCAAAGACTGGAAAGCTTGTAGAAGGTGATATTGTTGAACAGACCAATCAATGTTTTAAGAATCTTTTCAATGTATTGGAATCAGCAGGTTTAACTCCTGATAATGTTGAAAAAGTGAATGTATTCTTAACTGATATGAATCATTTCACAGCAATGAATGAAGTGTATTCTAAACAATTTTCCGAGCCATATCCTGCTCGTACAACTAAAGGTGTGTCATCCCTCCCTCTTGGTGCACAAGTTGAAATCGAGATGATCGCTAGAAGATAAAACTCGGGTAAAAAGGGCTCTAGTCATTAGTGGCCAAACTTGATTGTGTTAACGTTTGTACTTTTAAGCACAATCAGACAGGATTGAAAATCATTGTTTGCAAACGGACAGTTAGTGGAATAAGACAAGTTAAAAACAAACCATTAGCGAAATTAGGGGTTTCATTCGCTGCTGAGGTAACTACATGCACACTAAATCATTCAAAAAGAGCAGGTCATATCTGCTCTTTAGTCATTCAACAAAATATCTTTTAGTGTTTGGGCATCTTCTTTTTCTAATGTGCCTAAAGCATTTTTTTCTCTGTCAATTATCGTTGCTGATGCATCGCCTTGATTGAACCAGATAAAATATTCAAATAATCTTTCTGGCATATTTTTGTCAAAGGTGTAGAATAAAGTGGCTTTCACATCTTCTTTTCGAGCCATATTAGCCTTTACGTTCTGTTCCCACTCAATTTTTGCAAATACATCTCTTAAAGTTTTTATCTTTTCTTCCTCTGAAATGATTATTTCATTGTCAATGTGTTCATCAGCGAATAGTTGAATGTCAACTCTAGTTAGTTTGTTTAAATCGAACTCTTTAGGGACTTCTTTTGAACAACCAATAAGAGTTATAAGGAATATAGTAAATATTGATAAAATCATAAGTGTTTTTTTCATTCAAGAACCCCCGATAATATTACTCTTTTACATATTCGACAATTACTATTTAATCCCTTTGCAATGAAGCTCCTATATATAAATGGCTATTTAGTCTGTCATTTCTCAATTTAATTTGCAGCTTTCTCTCCAAAGGGAGAACCCGTTATGCCAATTGTGGAGCTTTTCTTATTGTGCTAATGGGGCAGGTTACTTCAATAAGAAATTGGTATGTTAAGGTTTTTGAATCTTGATTGCTTTTTAATAATATTTTTTTATTATTACTTGGATACATTAAAACGTAATGGAATATCTCGGTTATATGGTGTACTAGGTAAATGAAGTTAAAAATGTTCCGAAATGGTTCTTGCTTCAGAGAACCGTATAGTTGAATAAATTATATGAGTAAAAAGGAATTCGAGGCTGATAATATGCATTTATTATTCAATGCTTTATTTCTCATTGCAGCTATAATATGGGGTGACTGGCGGAACTGGAGGAAATATCATTCCACAATTTTATTTATATGGTTTGGTGATTTGCTCTATAATTTTCTTTGTTATAATTACAGGATGTGGGAATATAAGGAAAGTATTTTTGGTTTTGCTGTACTGCCAAATCACACTATTATAACGTTATTAATTATGTTTATTGCTTATCCATCAAGTGTCTTGATATTTCTTGGAAGATTTCCAGAGAAAAAACTAAATATGGGTTTATGGATATTATTTTGGGTATCTTTGTTTTCAATAATTGAATACATAAATTTGCGGTTTTTAAACTTAATTTCCCATCATAATGGGTGGACAATAGGTTGGTCAGTTTTCTTTAATGCTATTATTTTTGTTATGCTTAGGCTGCATTATAAATACCCAACAGTTGCTTTAATAATCTCTATTCCGATTATTTTCTTTTTTATTATCTATTTTCATGTTCCAATTAGGTAGGTGACCGGTGACTATTACATACTATAGGTAGTTTCTGGGGAAGGTAAATTTTAGTATAACTTTTTTGGAGGGTTACTTATGGATGAAAAAGAAAAGCAGATTAGGCTAACAGCGGGTGAGATTGGTCAACTTTGGCTTCAATACTTAAATGATAGCTCAAGCCTATGTGTTCTTACATATTTTCTAGAAAAAGCTGAGGATGCTGAAATAAAAGCTATAATTAAATTTGCTTTAGAATTATCAAAGTTACATATTCAAAAGATTACAGCAATACTAACAGAGGAGAAAAATGTAGTTCCATATGGTTTTAGTATTAAAGAGGATGTGGATTTAACTGCTCCTAGACTTTATTCCGACAGTTTTGTACTAAATTTTATAAACCAAATGTCTAAGGTTGGACTTACAACATATGCTGCTAGTGTTGGAACATCTGTAAGAAGTGATATTAAATCCTATTACATGGATTGTCTTACAGAAACAATGCAATTATATGATAAGTCAACTGAATTATTATTGTCTAAAGGATTGTTTGTCAGGTCTCCTAGTCTGCCTAATTTAGTAAAGGTTGAATTTGTAAAAAAGCAATGGTTTATGTTAGATGTGTTTGGAGAAAAAAGACCATTAGTTGCAGCAGAAGTCGATAATTTATTTGCGAATCTGCAAAGAAACGCTCTTGGAGTAGCTGCACTTACTGGATTTAGTCAGGTTGCAAAGGATAAGGATGTAAAACAATTTTTTTTAAAGGGTTTAGAAGTTGGGAATAAACATATTCAAATTTTTAGAAGTAAGCTAGAGGAAAGTAAACTTCCTGCACCCATGGGCTGGGATTCAGAAATAACAAATAGTACATCCCGTACTTTTTCTGATAAACTGATGATGTTCTTCACATGTGGTTTGATTTCTTTGAGCGTTGGCTATTATGGTACAGCTGTTAGTCAAAGTCCTAGAGGAGATCTTAGTGCAATGTATAACAGGCTATCCTTGGAAATTCAGATGTATTCTGAAGATGGAGCAAATATCATGATTAAAAATGGATGGTTGGAACAGCCTCCAATGGCTTCCGATAGAGATGAATTAGTAAGAAAAAAGAATCAATTATAAATTACATTAAAATTCCTTCTGCATTTAGCGGTAAGGACTTTTTTGATAAGAGACTCTTTTAGTCAAGCTGAGGAATGGTGGAATTTTTATCCTAATTGGTGGAACAAAAATACGACTAAAAAAATCCAGTTTTACTAACTGGATTTTTTATGAGTAATGAATAATTTGAATCCATATATTTACAAGGGCATAGCTAATGGCAGTGAAAAAAATGTGTTTTGGCTTAAAGTTAACCAAAACAACTTAAATGTACAACGAAAATCCAGATGGTTTCAACAAAAAATGTCCTAAAATAAAGCTCAAATCGTTATTTTAAAAGCCCAGAACCTTCTAAAGTAGACTGAACGAAACAATTCCGAAGGTCAGGAGCAGTGTTTTAATATAGAGTTGGAGTCGGAGGAGAACAATGGGCGGAAACAATATCTCTTAAAGCAACCGAATAATGATTCCATCTTCCTCCGAAAAACCTATAACCATAAGCTCTTGATTCTGCGACAGTCGTCAAATAAAACCAGAAATTATCTCCGTTTTTAAGCCGCATATACGTGAAACGATACAAACAATGTTGAAGACCCAAGGGATTCTGGGTATAGGGTGACGTTTGTCGTATATATACCATAATTCGAGGTTCACTCCTTATTGAATTAGACTTATAACCAGTTTATGCTCAGGTCAACGCTTGGATTGGATGTATGCCCAGTAGCCTTAGGCTGGCTAAAATAAATTCCCTATCCGCATTTGTCATATAATATTTTAAGAATCAGGACGAATACCCAGGAATTTATCCCAAATATGCATATGCTTAATGTAAATTAAATGAGGAGGATGAATGTCATTCTTAATTATAATGCTTATAGTTCGACATATGAGAGGATTGGTCATGGTCATGGTCCAAGTCATGGTCCAGGTCATGGTCCAGGTCATGGTCATGGTCCAGGACATGGTTTTGGAGGCCCAGGTATAGGTGCCCTTGGTTCAGGCGTTGGTTTTACCCCAGGTCTTGGTTTAGGCGGACCTGGCTCTGGTGCTGGTTTTGGTCCCGGTCTTGGTTTTGGGGGTCCAGGTATAGGTGCCCCTGGTTCAGGTGTTGGTTTTGCTCCAGGTCTTGGTTTAGGTGGACCTGGCTCTGGACTTGGTTATTATCCAGGTCTTGGTTTAGGCGGACCTGGTATTGGCGGCTACCCTTACCCATACTATCATCCATACCCATACCCATACCCTTATTCTTATCCATCGTACTAGTACCATTGATAAAACATTTAGAGCTTTGCCCAGTAGCGTTTCCACAATGAGTAGAAACGCTAGTTACTTTTTCACGACTCCTCTTAAACTACCAGTTAGATCCCAACTTTGTGGAGGATTACACCGTTGTAAATACCCTAATAGAGTACGCCAATTATATCCTGCGGTCTTTTAAATTTGTATTTAGCTTGAATATTCTGGTGGTTTTTACAGCCCCATAAAGCTAAACCAAAGTCTATTCCTGCATCCCTTGCACATTCATAATCGTAAACTGTGTCCCCAATATAAATAGATTTTTTCTGATCAGCACCTGAAATCTCCAAAAACTTTAATATGGGTTCTGGATTAGGCTTATGTCTTTCTGTATCATCAGCACACACTGTATGAGTCATATAACTTGAAAGTCCAAATGGCACAAAATCATTTATTAATTCTTCATTGGTTTTCGAAGTCACAATTCCTTGAACAATATCTCTGCCCTTTAAGGTCTCTAATACATCTTTAATGCCGCTAAAAACTTCTATCGAATGAAAAAAATCCTTCATATAGTAATTCCAGCGTTCATTAGCCCTGTCTATATCTCGAATGCCTAGCTGAGGTAACGATTTAGCCCCAGGAATTCCAAGAACAAAATACAAATCTTCAAGTGGAACAACCTTGTCATAGTCTGTTCTTAGCACTTTTTGAAGTGACCCTAAAACTGCCTTTTCTGTATCTATAAGCGTTCCATCCACATCAAAAATAATCGTATTATACATACTCTCTCTCTCCCTCTTGTTTAATTATGAAAGAACTCTGAATATCTCCCAGCTTTAATCTTTACTTGCAATCAATACTTCAACACCATATTTATCCATAACATTATATAAATCATTAGGAGGTGCTTCATTTGTAATGAACGTATCAATTGATTCGAATGTTAAAGCTCTATAATTCTGACGATGATTATATTTGCTATGATCAGCTAATAAAATAACTTGGTCAGTATGCTTTATTAATTCACGTTTATAATGAATATCTTCTTCAAATGCATAGTATAAACCGTTCTCAGTAATACCTGCTGCTCCAATAAATACCTTATTAAAGTGATAATCTTTAAGTTTTTCAATAGTTGAATATCCAGTGAGATGTCTGGATGACTTATTTAGTGTTCCACCTAAGAGTTGAATCTTTGTATCCTCAGTTTGGGCTAACATATAAGCAGTATCAATTGAATTCGTCACAATGGTAACAGGTTTTGACTGTATGGAATGAGCAATAAAATTAACTGTGGTGGAAACATCTAGATAAATCAATTCATCGTCAGCTATCATATTTGCTGCTTTCTTTCCAATTAATTTTTTCATATCAAATTCAGTATGTGACCGCACTTGATAATTATCAATCTTCTTATGAAAAGATGCTAAAGAAACTCCACCATAGGTTCTAACCACTGCTTTATTTGTTGAAAGTTTAACTATGTCTCGTCTTGCGGTATCACGGGAGATATTAAACGTTTCACACATCTGTTTAATGTTCATTGTTTTATGAGCTTCTAAATAATTCAGAATTCTTATTAATCGCTCTTCTTGGTTCATTTGTGACCTCCTTAACTATATAATAAGGCATTATAAGTTGTTATAGAAGTTATTTTAAGTAAGTTTAACATAAATATCTTATTAATTAAGTTATAATAAGCCGATCGCATGAACGCGGCATCCTACAGTTTTATGAGTGAAAGAGAATGTAAAAGTTTTCACTTAAACTAACCGGTGCTTTAGTTAACTAACAATCATCAACAATCGGGCGCAATTCTTGAATTGGAATTGTGCCTTTTTCAGTGCAATGGACTCTACTAATCTTTATTGGAATTTAACACTACATACTTCGAACTAAGTATTTACTGTAATAAAATTGATATTGTAATATACTACTATAAATAGGTTTACAATGTTAATTTATGTTTTAATCATAGATCTCTAGAATATTCAGTGAAAAATACTATAAGGAGTCCTAAAATGAAAAAGAAAATAAACTATTTTATCTTACTTTTAACTGCCATCTTAATAGTTGGTTGTACTAACATAGAAGATGTATCAAATACTGATGGGAAAGCTGATTCACAAGAAGTAATTACAAAAAATAGTGAAAAAGAAAAAACTTCGACTGAAAAACAAGTGGTAGAGGAAACATCAACAGAATCAAAAGATCAATTGTTTAAAGGTTACAAACTAATTGAAATTGATGGTGGTGATTTGTCTGGACATCGAGAACCTAACGTCGTCGTTGACATTGGTTTTGGGGACCGAGAGTATTGGTCCTTTACGAATGAACACGGGCAAGTAGTCCGTGTCATTGCAGAAGAAATCGTTCTACAAGATGATCGTAGCGAACCTGTAACATCGTCTGGCAGATACTACGAAGATGAAGCAAAAGTTCCTGGTGTAGAAAGAGCAGATTTAGATGAAGGACATATCATTGCAGATTCTCTCGGAGGGGTATCTAATGCTTACAATATTACTCCACAAGACAGTACGCTTAACCGACATGGTGATCAAGCATATATGGAAGATGCCATTCGGAAAGCAGGTGGGGCTGCTCATTTCGAAGCAATAATCACATATCCTAATACGAAAACGCAGATTCCTTCTCATTATAAGTACACTTACACTTTAAAAGGGAATAAGATTGTAGATGAGTTTGATAACGGCAACCCCGATGAGATAAATAAATCTCTAGGCTTAACTGAAAGTAAATCAACTAACTCAAATAAGTCAACTAGTTCTAATAACTCGAATGGCACTGAAGATATTTCTAGTGTTGATACAGATGGTAATGGACAAGTGACGATTAAAGAAGCAAAAGCAGCAGGTTATAGCATGCCAATAACGAGTGATCACTGGCTTTATAAATATATGGACGATCGAGATGGTGATGGACTAGTAGGTGAGTAAATAAGGTTATATACACATATAAAACAAAAAATTGAAGAAAGGCCGCTATAATTGGCGGCTTTTTTCTTGTTGTGCTGAGCAATGGGACTCTAAATTAGAGAATCTTTATTGCGCTAATAGGGGCAAGAGCTAAAGAGGGGGATGAGCGTATTAACTTTTAGAGTGGTGGTCAATTTCACCCAATTAACCTTGATATTCACGATATTAGAGATTTAGGTTGGGAAAATAAGAAATTGAAGTAGCAGATTATCAAAATGATGGCACAATCAATTTTTACTGTACAAGAAATCCATTATTTAATTTAATTTTCCTAGGCTAACGTTTGCAAGAATTGAAGAGGAGTGTCGCTACGGAGGTCATTTTTTATTATTCGATTAACTAGGCAGTTTAGTTAGTGAAAGAAGGTAATTTATCCATAGATAGAGAAAACTGATTAAAAGGAATTTATGACTCTTTAGGAGAAATGGAGGGAATAAATTGAGCTATGAAATTATAACGTTACCGGCCTATCGGACAGTAGGATTAAAATGGGAGGGAACATTCTCTGAAATTGTACCGAAGTTAAAAAACGTCATTCAACAAGTTGAAGACCGTGCCGATGAGTTAGAGAATAAGGTGAATCCTAATGTTCAATTAGGTCTATCCTATCATGTAATTGAGAATGGATTCGCACATTACGCGGTGTATGAAGTGAGTGAGGAGCAGGAAATTCCAGATGGGATGATTGAAATATGGGTTCCTGAATGGACGTATGTAAAGACGACCCATAATAAAGGAGAAGATATACAAAAGACCTATATGGATTTACATCAATGGTTATTTGATAGTGACTATACCGCATTAAGAGAAGCTGGTGTAGATTACTATGATCCTTATATGCCGATTAAACATGAACATTATCCAGTTGATCGTGATCCGAATGATCCGCATTTTGATATTTATATACCGATTGTAAAAAAATAATGTTTTCTTATTAAACAAACAGGGTGCGATAATTCAAAAAGGATTATCGCTTATTTTAGTTGAAGTTATTGTACTAACGGAGCAGTTTAGTTCAATAAGAATACTCAAAAAAGTCCAACATAAATGAATAAATATGTTAAAATTTAGAAAATTGGATCGTGTGAATTATAGAGTGAGTGTATGCATTCTTATGTTAATTGAGAAAAGGGGATTTAAATTGAAAAAGGTTATTATTGTCATTTTATCTTTATATTTGTTAGTCGGATGTAGTGATAGTAATGTACACCAGAATAAAAAATTAGAAGAGTCTATTCATACGGTAGTGGAAAACAAAAGTAAAAGTGAAATAAATATAACGTCTTTGGCTAAATTCACTTGGGACAAAGCCTTTATCTTTCCACCTTATACAACTCAAGAAAGTATCGATGAACAATTAGATGTCCATTTTAAAGACCCAAGTAATATTGATAAGAGGGACGATATATATCTATTGGTTTTTCTTAATAAAGGAAAGGTAGTTCAATATGCAGAAATAAAGCGTCAAAAATCTGATTTTTCCATTGGGGAAAAGAAATTCCTTACGCCGTCTAGTGCATCTATAAAGATTGTAAGGAAATAAAAAGTAACTTAAGTTGAAGTAACTATTTCCTATGGTGATGAAGGTAAGATTGTGAAAAAATGTACCTACACTTACGGGTGCATTACTTCAAGATGGGATTGCTGTAGCGATCCATTTTTTTGATTGCATTAACGTGGCAGGTTAATTACAGATAGTCATTCCCAAAAATTCGAATTTTTCCATTCATAGATTATTATAATAAGTTACAATAAGAATAATAGTTTAGAAAGATTTATGAAAAAATGTAGAGGAAAAATACTACTAAAACTAAGTTGATTAGGAAGACGTTATAAGCCAAGGAGAAAAATAGTGAAAAGTAAATTTAAAACGAATTTTAGAATCGTGCTTGTAACGGTGGTTATATTGCTTTTAACAGTTATGGTAGCAACTGCTCCTTCTGAAGCACAATTCGAAAGTTGGACTTTACAAAAGTTAGATATTAAATGTGAGAAATTTAACCACTGGTGTGTAAAAGACGGTAAGGAAATTGCAACTAGGTCTGGTATGTTTGCAGAAAGGATTATTTTTAATATTTTTGAAAGAAAATTCGAATATGAAAACGGCAGAATAATAACTTTTTGGGCTGTTGGCATATTTGGAAACTGCTATGAAATGAAGGATGGAAGGTTATGGGGGTTTTTAGCGTTCGGCGTTTAATTACAGATATACATTTTTCTACCTTCATCATTTGAGAATAAATGTACATAAACTAATTGGTAGCCATACTTCAAGAAGGAAGTATGGCTATTCTTATTGAAATAATTGGCAGGAGAGTGCAATAAGGCAGGACTTTTGGAGGAGATTGTCGAATTACAATTTTATACAATATTGGATAGGGTGATTGTAACGTGTTATAGGCCGCAAACTTGAAGAAAGAAGGTTTTCTCATTTTAGTGTTACTGATCATTTGGATTGCCTATGTATACCAAAAGCCCAGATTGACAACTGATGAAGCCACAGGTTATGCAATTTTGTGTTTGAACGTCCCTCCTAAAAAATTGGGAATAAAAGCCGTTGAAATTTATTTTAATGACATTACACTGGGGAAATTGTCTATTGATACAAAGAGTGGTTTTTTTAATCAATTCACTAATCAACGCGAGTTGAGTGTTACACTGAAAACTAAAAATGGGGAAGAACCAACCGTTAGGATGGACGCGTATAATGGAAAATGCCTTGAGGTGACTGATCCATTAAAATAAATGCCTGTTTTATTGAATTAATACAGTAAATATTTTTCATTTAATAAAAATGTCTAACGTCCTTTAAGGAGAAGAATATATATATGTCAAAGTATTATAAAGGAAAGTATTTGATTTTAAAAGTGATTGGAACTTTAATTATATTATCCTCCTTATTACTAGCACAGTATGCGTTAATTTCCAATAAGCTAAATACAATCTTTATAATTGTTACTTCTATCACATTTTTTGTTATAGATTACAATATGAGAAAAAATGACCATATTAACTGATAACCGTCTAAATTATCTTTTTTTGTTTATCAATACCAGCTTAATTTCGAAAAAATTTTCAAGAATTGGGCTAGATTGTGAAGAAATGTACTTATGCTAACGGTTGCAAGAGTTTAAGAAGAATCGTAAATTCTGCGGTTCTTTTTTCTTATTGAAGTAAAGGATCAGGTTAGTGAAAGAAGGAATTAATAGAAACTATCGAGAAATAAAAATGTAGAAGAGTAAAGATAAAAATGAGGTGTTTTTTATAGAAAAGATACCTGTAAAGACGCTTAAAAAAATTGAGGAAGACATTAAAAAAAATGATTTAGGAAAAGCGAGGGATAGGCTACACGGGTTAATATCAACCTATCCTAATGAATTAGACCTCCGTAAAAAATTGGGAGACATTTATTTCGAATTAAGATATCCTACAATGGCTGGTCGATACTGGTATCTAGAAGAGAATAAGACCCTTGAAATGATAAACGCGTGTGCTGCGTTCGAACAATCTGAGGGGAATGATCCATATAGAATATCAAGAGCTTTAAAATTTAAAGGTAATCCTGAAATAATACAAAAATTGCAATTAGTTCAGGGGTACTCTCCTATTCAGGATAAAGTTAAAGAAAAATTAGTGGAAGAACCTACTGAAACATTAGGTGATAAGTTAGTGACCATTGGATGTATCTCTATTTTAGTATTAACTTTTTTCTTTACATTAATAGGGATTATCACTATTTTTAGATGGATATTTTAACATAGGGTGCTGATAGTCAAGGACCAGCTGCTATCGATGCATAAAGAACTTAAAGATTTAAGGGGAGATGAGAAATAGGTTATGTTCTTATTTCAAGTAACTGGCAGGATAGCTGTAGAAAAATAAGAAATATTTAATTACACATGGTAAAATAAGGGTATAAATTTAGGCGGAGGTTGAGTGATGACAAAGAAGAAAAATGAAACGTATGAATGGGTTAAATCAATAATGGGTGCACTTGTTTTAATATTTATTATTCGAACTTTTTTCTTTACCCCCATTGTTGTTGACGGTGCTTCAATGAACCCCACTCTCCAGGACGAAGACCGTATGATTGTAACAAAAATTGGGGAACCGAAAAGATTTGATATTGTTGTGTTTCACGCCCCAGATGGCAAGGATTACATTAAACGCGTAATCGGGCTCCCAGGTGACAGAATAGAGTATAAAAATGATGTTTTATATATAAATGGGAAGGTATATAACGAAATTTACTTAGAAAAGTATAAGAAAGGAATAAATGAAGGAACATTAACGGACTCTTTCACTTTAAAGGAGACCGCAGTAGGTAGTGATACTGTTCCTAAAGGTTGTTTGTTTGTAATGGGAGATAACAGAAGGCATAGTACAGACAGCCGTCATATTGGTGCGATTCCAATGGAAAAGGTAATAGGAACAACAAATGTTGTTTTTTATCCGATAAAAGAAATTAAAATCATAAATAACTAATTTCTGCATATGCAAAAGTTGGACTGGTTTCTTCTTCAACCATAGTGTGCGTTGATCCAAGAAGGGTGACCCCCCTTTTTTTTTTGAATTCTTTATTAACCAAACGGCAGCAAGGGTGCGTTTCTACAATAAGGTGGAGACGCTTTTTTTATTGAAGTAAAGGGAGATTAGTTGAAAAAGAAACATTAACTTTCATAGAGAATATAGGAATTCCCCTGCGAAGATCAGCAGGGATACATTCTTATTATATAAAACCGATACCAAGTCTAAAACAACTAAAGCCAAAACAACCTCCGCATCCAAATCCTACGAATAGAGAGACAACGTGTACTCTCATCAACAAATTATGATTCATATTAGGTCGTTGTTACTGAGTGAGTTCGAACCATTTCTTCACGAAGCAGGTGAATTTGATTCCAAAGTTCTTTCTCTTTATCAAATTTCTCATTCATTTTTGCCCTTCAAAATGATGCATTTTATTTAATCAGAAAATTTCGATTGGTATGAATTGACACAAATATTTGTATATGGTATTTTGATACCTACTACTTTTTTAAGGGTGATGAACATGCTACAAACACTATTTAACCGCTTAGAAGGGATCTTTCCTGAAATGGTAGAAATCCGCAGGGAACTGCATATGAATCCGGAGCTGTCCTTTCAGGAGGTTCACACACCTGCATTTATTGCCGGATTTTTGCGTGAATTAGGGTTAGAGGTGAAGACTGAGGTTGGCGGAAGAGGGGTTGTTGCCAAATTAACGGGTGGTCAGCCGGGAAAGACAGTTGCAATTAGAGCCGATTTCGATGCGCTGCCTATTCATGAGGAGACGGATTTGCCCTTCCAGTCCAAAGTCCCAGGTGTCATGCATGCATGTGGTCATGATGCCCATACTGCGATTGTATTAGGTCTTGCAAAAGTATTTTCTGAAAACAGAGCTCAACTAAAAGGAAACATCGTGTTTATCCATCAGCATGCGGAAGAAGTCCTTCCCGGCGGTGCAATCGCCATGATCGAAGATGGCTGCTTAGACGGGGTCGATGTGATCTTCGCGACCCATATGGAGAATGATTATCCTGTTGGAACGATCGCCTATCGGAGCGGATATATCATGTCCTGCGCAGATGAATTTTATATTGATGTCCTAGGGCAAGGGGGCCATGCACAAGCACCTCATCATACGAAAGATGCTTTAGTGGTTGGGGCACAGCTTGTTTGTAATTTACAGCATATTGTATCGAGGCGTGTCAATCCTTTAAAATCGGCCGTTGTTTCTATTGGAACTTTTCATTCCGGAACGGCTACGAATATTGTTAATGGGGAAGCAAAGATAACAGGAGAAGTTCGGGCCTTTGAAGAAGAAATCCGCACAGATGTAGAAAAAATAATTGAAGAAATTACTTCTGCCACATGCCTAGGGGCAAGGTCAACGTACAACTATACATATCTACGAGGTTATCCAGCTACTTATAATCACCCGGACATTACTAATCTACTAGTAGACTCTGCTAAACAAGTAACCGATGTACATAATATGATCGAAGTAGAACCGATGATGGGGGCAGAAGACTTTGCGTATTACACCCAAAAGATTCCTGGTACTTATTTCTTTACTGGTTCGGCGAATCCTGAGGACGAATCAGTCTATCCCTATCATCACCCCAAATTTAAGATTGACGAACGTGCCATCCTTGTTGCATCCAAAGTATTAGCAGCAGCAACGATTGAATACTTGGATGATGAAAAGTAACGAAACGACGATGGATTTTTTAAGGAGGACTTCATGCAAAATCTAGAAAGGGAGCCGCAAGTGGTTCCGCTTAAAGAGAAAAAACGATTAAAACTAACCATGCCGCATAGCTATGTTTTTATGGGCATGATTATTATTTTTGCGACAATTTTAACGTATATTATTCCGGCTGGTGAATTTGAAAGGGTGGAAGACCCAGGAACGGGGAACTCTGTCGTTGTTCCCGGATCGTACCATTCGCTTGAACAATCTCCCGTTAATCCTTTTGATATGTTCATGAGTATTCATAAAGGAATGGTCAATGCCGCACCAATCATTTTTTATGTGTTTATTGCCTACGGATTTGTTTTTATGCTGACGAAAACAGGTGCCTTTAACAGTGGAGTGGGTGCGCTCGTCCGTAAAACAAAAGGAAAGGAATTTTTGTTTATTCCGGTATTCATGCTAATTTTTGGATTAATGGGTGCTACGTTCGGTATGTATGAGGAGAGTTATGGCTACATTCCGTTAATGATGGGTATTACGGTTGCTCTCGGGTATGATGCGTTTGTTGGACTTGCGATTGTCTATGTCGGAGTAGCTACAGGTTTTTCAGCAGCGATCACGAATCCATTTACGATTGGGATTGCGCAAAGTATTGCAGAAATTCCCATGTTCTCCGGAATCGGATTTCGAATCATCGCCTTTATCTGCTTTATGGCTCTCTCGATATTTTTTGTGATGCGCTATGCAAGACAAGTAAAAGCCAATCCAGAAAAAAGTATTGTCAAAGATATAAAGTTTCCTTTTCTCACAGATATTAACCAATCGGATATCGTCACGACCAAATTTTCAACCCGGCATAAAATTAGCTTAGTCTTGTTTGTACTTACGATTGTTACGCTTGTAACGGGAACAGTTAAATTTGAGTGGTACCTGGGGGAATTATCCAGTGTGTTGGTTATGATGATGATTGTGATTGGACTTGTGAATGGGATGAAATTTGGCCAAATATCCGAAGTTTTTATTGAAGCATGTAAAAACGTGATATTCGGTGCCCTTATTATTGGGATGGCAAACGCGATTTTAGTTATTTTACAAGATGGTCATATCATTGATACCATTGTTCATTCTATGGCTTCAGGTGTGAAGGATTTATCACCTGCAGCAGCTGGCTCATCCATGGTCTTCTTACAGACAGGAATCAACTTTTTTATTGCTTCCGGAAGTGCCCAGGCTGCTACGTCCATGCCAATTATGGTCCCACTTTCTGATCTTCTTGATCTCAATCGCCAAATTGCCGTACTTGCTTTTCAGTTTGGAGATGGGTTTGCCAGTATGTTATGGCCTCATACGGTTGCCGTTGTTTGCGGGATCGCCTGTGTCCCCATCGACCGCTGGTATAAATTTTTGTGGCCGCTATTCCTTTGCATATTAGCCCTTGAAGTCATATTTGTCATCATTGCTGTAGCTATTAATTACGGCCCATAAAGGTTTTCTATTCTAAGTTCCCTAACTGGATGTTTGTACCATCCAGTTTTTTCGTCTTTTAATGTGTTCATTGATCGAAAAGGTTTTGTGGAATTGATTTTTTGTATTGGTTAGTGAAGTGCCGGGGGCGATTTAACAATGAAGCGAGGGGAAGCCTTTTAGAAGGTATGGCCCAAGCCTTTGAAGGGCGAAAAAGATTAACCCTTTGTAAAAGACCTTTAAAAGGGCCATTTACAAAGGGTTAAACCAAGTATCCTTCTTGGCTTATGATTCTTCTTCTTCTCGTAACAGAAGGGCTTCCTTCGCCATAATCGCAAGTTCAATTGTTTCAAGGGTTTTGCAATAATTAGTTAAAATCTCGCCATTCATACTGACTTCTTTATCAATATATTCCAGAACATGCCAATCTTCAAACCAATCTCCGCTCTCCACGTCTTCATGAGGCGTATTCGGCCAGGCGTATTTTAAAGGCGGGCTGTACAGCCGCTCGGCGCCCTTTCTCAACATGCAATTTTTCACCCGTCGTTTATAAAGGGAACGGGGAAAAGATTCGTTTACATCATTAAACAAATCAGGCCAATAATCTTTCCGTGAGCCTGTGTGAGGGCGTTTATGCGCCCAATTCAAGACTCCCGCCAGAATCTCTTCCCGCTGAAAAAGCAGGGAATACAATTGTTTTCCGAATAAAATTCTTTCGTGGAGCGAAGTGAAATGCCGTGAGGTGGCTCCGGCAAGTGAAGGTTTCTCCCTTTTTTCCCCTTCATAGTAGGGAAAAAGAATATTATTGAGTCGCAAAAAATCATACATTTTGAGGCTGACCGTACCAGTTACGGTATTTTTGAAATGATTATTTTGAATCAATCTTTTTTCCAAATAGCTTTGTTCATTGATCACCGTCGCAATCGCCAACGTATAGCTATCTCCACTGTGCCAAAAATAACGCCACAACGTCTCCATGAAGGTGGAAGTGGAAAGATGAGGTAAAAGGTGGAACATCTCTTGGCTGGACCTCACACTCAGGTCATAAACCAAAAATTGAGGATACACATCTTGAAAAATCAACCAGCTGCCGCGTTCCAAAAAGGAAAAAAAGGCCATCTGGTCTCTTTCAGGCAGAAGTTTTGTCAGTAATTCCCCTTTTAAATCCGTCATGTTCCAACCGACGTTTCGCGATACCATATGTCCGAGAAGGGCCCAATGTATTTCAGGGTGCTTAAGGTAAAACTGAAAATAAGCTTGCGTCCGTGCTACATTGTTTTGGTTAAGTTGTCTCGTCTGTTCTCTTATAAGGTGAATGCGTTGTTTATCTTTTTCTGATAACCAGGGCAATTGGCCGGAAGATTTCTTTTTCATCCTTTTTTTCAATTCTTTTTTGACATCTGAGAAAGAGTCTAGCAAAAACGGCATCACCCTTTATCAAAGTTTATATTGAAAGAAATGAAAGAATAATATTTCAACTTTGAGAATTGTCCAGCTCCAGCGCCCTAACGGCTAGTGTCCTTCGCACTCCGCCCTACGATAAGTCAACATCGAATCGCCTCCGGCTCTTCGTGTTTCCTTTATCTCAGTTGGAGTGCTCCAGGCCATACGCCGCTGACCAGGGCGCTTGCGCTTTTCTTACTGTCTCGGCCTCCCCGTCAAAGGAATGCATATTCATATTGCTCACGGAATATGAATACAAAGAAGAATTTTGGGGAGAGGATGGGTACTATGAGGCATCGGGTATATAAGGAGATGAACAGAATTGCCGATCAGTTCGCCCGAGACCAATCAGAGGACGGGGCCTGGAATTATCCTTTCGAGACCGGGATTGCGACAGACTGCAGTATGATTATCTTATTACGGACATTGGAGATACGTGACGAGGAGTTCATAAAAGAATTGGTGAAACGTATCGCTGGAAAACAACAGGAAGATGGATCATGGAAGCTATTTCATGATGAGGAAAAAGGGAATCTGACAGCCACTGTGGAAGCCTATTATGCCCTTCTTTATTCTGGTTACCGGAACCTGAAGGACCAGGAAATCCGGGCAGCTAGAAGGTTTATTATGGCAAACGGAGGGGCCTCGGAAGTCCATATGTTTTTGAAGCTCATGTTGGCCATAACAGGACAATGTCCGTGGCCGCATTTTCCCATTAATATTGAAGTGATGCTTTTACCAGACTCCTTTCCAATCAACCTTTTTGACCTCTCCGTGTACGGAAGAGCGAACATTATCCCTTTTTTGATTCTCGCCAATACGAATTTTCGCAGGAGAACAGAGCGATCACCTGATCTCTCCGATTTGTTTCAAAAAAAAGAAGTTCGTTTTTTTACAAAGGATCAAACAGAAGAGGCCCGTTCGTTGGTCAAATTGATTAAAAAGGGGATTCAGGGCTTGAAATACCATGGAAACCTCCGCGAGTTGACTTTATATCGCGCCGAAAAATATATGCTGGACCGAATTGAACCGGACGGCACCTATTTAAATTATTTCAGCACGACTTCTCTCATGATTTATGCCTTACTGGCGAGGGGGTATACGAATACACATCCGGTGATTACTCGTGCCGTGCAAGGTTTAAAAGCGATGACCTGCCGGATTGACGGAGAACTTCACTGCCAGTATACGACGGCTTCTGTCTGGAATACGACTTTAATTAATTATGCTCTGCAAGAATCCGGAGTTCCCTATTCATCCGACACGATTCAAAAGGCCAATCAGTACATTCTCTCCCGTCAGCACCTCAAATACGGGGATTGGGTCATTCATGAACCGAACCTGTTACCTGGAGGCTGGGGGTTTGCGGACTTGAACACGATCCACCCAGATATTGACGACACAACCGCTGCACTGAGGGCGATTCGTACGTTGGCTAAAGAGCAAGTGGATTGCCGGCAGGCATGGGATCGGGGAATAAACTGGCTCATTTCCATGCAAAACAATGACGGCGGTTGGGCGGCATTCGAAAAGAATGTGAACAAGAAAGTGTTGAACTTGTTACCGATAGAGGGTGGAAAGGATTTATTGATTGACCCGTCGACGGTTGATCTAACGGGAAGGACTTTAGAGTTCTTCGGAAACTATACCCATTTGGATCAGCACCATCCCATGGTGAAACGTGGGATTCGTTGGCTGTTGCGACAGCAAAAATCCGATGGTTCCTGGGTGGGGCGATGGGGTGTGTATATTTATGGCACATGGGCGGCTGTAACAGGAATGGTTGCAGTGGGGGTTTCCCCGAATCATCCAGCTATTCAAAAAGCGCTAACTTGGCTGCGGGAAATTCAGAATCCCGACGGGGGGTGGGGAGAATCCTGTAAAAGTGATACGAAAAATTCCTATGTGCCGCTGGGCGAAAGTTCCCGCACTCATACCGCTTGGGCCCTTGACACACTCATCGCGGCCGCAACTGGAGTGACACCTGAAATTGAAAATGGTGCAGCTTTTTTAGTGGATCATAAGGAAAAAGATTGGACGACGACCTACCCAAAAGGAAGGGGAATGGCAGGATCCTTTTATCTCAATTATCATTGTTATGAATATGTTTTTCCATTGCTTTCCCTAGCCCATTATCAAAAATTAGCTGGCGGTCAGCTCCTAACGGATGTATCACACAAGGATGTTAATTAAGGGCATGTGTATTCAAAAAATCTCTTGGGTGACCTTTGGCATACTTTACTGTTCTGTCCCATAAAATGAACAAACTAACAGACGGGCTGTCTTGGATAAAACGCAATTCTACCATCGAAAAGGGGGCAGGAAAGATGCTAGGGGCGCTCCATCCATTTTTGGATCTAAAAACATTCATTTGGTTGTTTCCCATCATTTTTATTTTCCATGACTTAGAAGAGATCATAACGATTGAATCTTCCATGGCTGCAAACAGAAACAAATATCCGAAAACGAACTTCGTCGAACGAACATTAAAATTGAGGGAGAAACTAGGTTCGACCGCTGCCCAGCTTGCTGTTTCGGCTGCATGGATTTTACTGATTATCACATTCACTGCAGTCATGGCCGCTAACGGAGGGGGTTTTCTATTATTTACAGCCATTCTCAATTTATTTGTTTTGCAGGCATTCATGCATATTGTTCAAACCATCATGTTCAGGGGCTACACACCTGGCATTATCACGTCACTGTTCCTCCTTATCCCTTACTGCCTTCTTACCTATTATTTTTTAGCCGAATATGGACAGATGGACTGGCACTTGCTATTCACCAGTCTCCCGGTTAGTCTGATCATGATCCTGGTTTTTCTAGTTGGCAATCTTTTAGGCCGTTATTTTATTCGATAACTGGATTTTTAAAAAAATGAAATCATTTTGCATGGGAGGGATGGAATGAAGATTGTTATTGCTGGCGGTTCGGGATTTATAGGACAGAAATTGACTGATCACCTAATAAGGGCGGGCCATAAAATTATTATCTTAACAAGGAAAGCAAAAAAGAATTCAGGCAATGTTCATTATGTACAATGGCTTGAAGAAGGAACTTCTCCTGAAAATGAATTGAGAGATTCCGATGTATTTATTAATTTAGCAGGGGTTTCAATAAATAATGGAAGATGGAATACCAACCATAAGAAACAAATTTATACTAGCCGGATGGCAGCAACAGATGAATTAGTACGAATCATATCCCTATTACCTAGTAAACCAGCTGTATTGATCAATGCCAGTGCGATTGGCATATATCCCGCGTCAATACGTGCTACATATACGGAAGATTCGTTAGAAACATCAAATGATTTTCTAGGTCAGACTGTATATGACTGGGAAAACAAAGCTAAACAAGCAGAAACAGTTGGAACCCGAACAGCGCTGATGAGATTCGGTGTTGTGCTTGATAAGGAAGGTGGAGCATTTCCCCTTATGGTGCTGCCATATAGATTGTTTGCTGGTGGTACAGTGGGTACAGGCGAACAATGGGTATCTTGGGTTCATATGACAGATGTTGTCCGAGCTATAGAATTTGTCATTAATCATCCCAATTTACGTGGACCGGTTAACGTCACAGCTCCCACTCCAGTTCGTATGAAGTCTTTTGGTAAAACGATTGGTTCTGTTTTACATCGTCCACATTGGTTACCTGTTCCTTCTTTCGTTATGAGATTCATACTAGGACGAAAAAGTAAACTTGTTCTTGAGGGTCAACATGTTGTTCCGAAAGTGTTAAGCGAAAATGGGTTTACCTTCATGCACCCAAAACTCCGCCCAGCCTTAAAAGATTTACTTACGAAATAAAAGGAATCAGATATGAGTGCCAAATTCACAGCCAATTTGACACTCACTTTTTGTATATTGTTTATCTAGGACTACCTACCCTAATTATTTCCTGCAATCGGTTGATCTATAATATTAGGGTCAAGAGTGTTGGTAGAACTTATTCCATTATTGGCAACAACCAATCCGCCTGTGTTAAATCCCCCACAGCCTGCAAACGTCTTTGCACCTTCTTTTGGTGATATAAATAGACTATCTCCAACTTGTGTAATGCCACCACCTATATTAAGAATTTGAACCTGCCCGGTAATCGCTGGCAATAAACACACCCCTATCCATTAGCTCTTGATTAATTATAAGCAAGAAAACTTAAAAGGTGCCTATAGTTCAACCGAAGAGCAGATAAGAAAATTGTAGTAAGGCAATGAAAGAAGCTGGCATTGATATTCTCCAATCAAGCTTCTGACATATTGACCCGCAGATATTAAACAATGCAGATTTAGTTGTTACTTTATGTGGCGATGCCGCTGACAAATGCCCAATGACACCACCACATGGACGGCGGGAACACTGGGGATTCGATGACCCGGCCGTTAAAGAGTGGCCCAAATTTCAGCGGGGCCGCGACGAAATTGGTGAACGGATTAAGCAAACTTACGCTAACGAAGCAGGATAGTTGAAGAAGAGTTGTATGTAATTGACACAAAAAATAGCTAGGTAAATTTCTAGCTATTAGTTTGAGGGTATATTTTTTCAATAAACTTTTGGAATGCAAAGTTAAGCAATGCATCTAAATAGATTAACAAAAAGAAATTAATGGATTTAACCTTAATTTGAAAAACGTTAAGCTTTTTCAATAAAGCTATTACTGGAAAAGCATATATTAAATCTGCAATTAAATTAAGTAATGAGTATAAAAGAAATTTTCCTTTTGATAAATGAAGAAACCATACATTCAATATAACGTATGGACCGAATACTAGAAGGAAGGCAGTGTGCATCATATTTTTTTGACTACCTTTTACCTTCCATAATTTATGAACTGTAAAGTAAAAAATCTCAAAAATAAGGGTCATTGATGAAAACAAAGATACTGGAAGATATTTAACGAACAATTTCTTCTTATCAGGAAAAAAAACAACGGATAGCCAAGAAACTAAAAACATGGAAACTTTTAAGCAAAATTGTAACATTTTATCATTCCTTTAGTTTTTAAATAGTCTGTTTAAAAACTAAAATCTATATTCGCAATAACATTATTTGGTGTCGCCTTACGAATAAAATGTGAACTAAAAGGGAGGTACTTTATAGAACCATAATGCGGATTTTCTTAATAAACTTAAGTGGCAGGTTTGTTGAAGAAGGATAAATAGAATCGAAAGAGAATTGATATAGGAAGCATCGATTCTTGATATTGTTTTTGGAGGAAAAATGGATGAAAAATAACAAATATCTATTGGACAAAAAAAATTATATTCATACTTATCTATCATATATGTTAGGAAATAAGTTTACAGTTGCATACAATGATTATCAATTCTTTTCAGCCAAGAAACTACCATTAGATAATAATCCATATTCTTTTAAAGAATCTCCAAATAAACTGGAATTTTCAACTCTTGAATACTTACATAAAGGGAAAAAAAGAATTGCTGACTTTAAACAATTTATGGAAAACACAGGTACTACTGCATTACTTATTATTAAAAATGATACTATTCTTTATGAAAATTATTTTAATGGACATAAAAGAGAGACTCCTCAAAAGTTGTTCTCCATTACAAAATCATTTATTTCTGCTCTTGTTGGAATTGCTATTGATGATGGTTATATAAAAAGTGTAGATGATTTCGTCTCTTCTTATATACCCGAAATAAAACTAAGAAATATCAGAATTAAGCATCTCCTTCAGATGGACGCAGGAATAAAGTTCAAGGAAGGTCATTTTCCGTGGAGAGACGAGGCAAAAGTTTATTTGTATCCGAATGCAAGAGAATTGGCTCTGACCGTTGTAGAAGATACGAATGATACCTTTTTTCATTATAATGATTATCATTTGTTAATATTAGGGCTTATTCTTGAAAGGACAACGGGTAAAAGTGTAACAGACTTTTTTTATGAGAAGATATGGAGTCAGTTAGGAATGGAATTTCCGGGTTTTATGATATTAGATAGTGAAAAGTATTCATTTGAAAAGATTGAGAGCGGGTTGGTAATGACCGCAATCGATCTAGCTAAGTTCGGCAGTTTATACTTAAAAAATGGCGAATGGGAGGGGAAACGGATTATTAGCCAAGATTGGATTAAAGAATCAGTAAGTCCAAATAATGTGCCATCTAATAGTGACCATTTCCGATATTATCAAAAACATCCTTGGGGAAAAATGTGGTTTAACCAAAATAAAGCATATTATAAATATTTATGGTGGGGACATCTAAATAACAAAACGAATAATGACTATTTTGCTTTAGGGGCATTAGGTCAAGTTCTATACGTTAGTCCAGAAAACAATACACTTGCTATTCGTCTTGGAAGAAAGTGGGGGGTTATGGACTGGTGGGCTACAATCTTATATAAATTAATAAATTCTTCAGCCTGATTACATCATGCATTTAACTAAACCATTGTTGAATAAAAGATTGTGAAGGAGTGTACTTAAGCTAACGGGGGCGTTACTTAAATAAAGAGTAAAGCTTTTTCTTATTCAACCTAAGGGCAGCATAGTTGAATAGGGATATAAAAAGAATGCAATAGTTTTCATTTTACTTAAAAACTGTTTGCTATAAGCATTCTTATTATATAAACAATGACATGAATGTAGGCTTTTTTTCATAACTATATTTTGGGGTGATAATATGCCAAGAGTAAATTATCGAAGTTATGAAGTAGACGAAATGGCAAGGATGATGAGAGCAGAAGCCGAAGGTGAAGGAAAACAAGGAATGTTATATGTTGGAAATGTAATAGTGAATCGGTGTGTAGCAACCTGTTTAGACTTCAAAGATATAAAGACTATTCATGATGTAATATTTCAAGTACAAGGAGGAAATTATTCTTTTGAAGCAGTTCAAAAAGGAAATGTTTTTTATCAAAGAGCAAGAACATCCGAAAAAAGATTAGCAAAACAAAATTTGAATTATTGGAGAGATCACCCAGCGAAATTTGCACTATGGTATTTTAATCCACATGCTCCATGTCCTCCAACATGGTACGGTCAACCTCATTCTGGTCAATTTAAAGAACATTGTTTTTATGAACCAAAAGCTGGAACATGTGATAGTGTTTATAGTGGTTAAGCTTACTATTTGAGTAAGCTTTTTTTTAATTTAGAATATTTATACAAAAAAATTTTTATGATAGATGATTCCACTGCCAATTCCCCATACTAAGAATGCCAATGTATAGACAATCGCCCCTTGGAAACTTGCTGCTAACAGAACGTGCTGTAATGCAAAAAAGGGACACTCATTCATATGAATTGTGTCCCTAAATAGGTGGTATAAAATGTTTTCTCCCCAATAACTGAACCAGTTAGTGGCCTTTTCTGTATATCTACTCTATTCGAGATTCGCATGTTTACCATACATTTTAGTGGAATCTAATCCTTTTTTTTCCATGAAGCGTAGGATTATGGCATCGTAAAATAACAACATCGTTTGCTCAAAAAGAGATCCCATTGGTTGAATAGTCTTGTAATCACCTTTAGACTGGTCTTTCGTTACCCCCGGTAATTTAACAATCATATCGGCTAATTTTCCAATGGTTGATTCAGGTGAAATGGTTATCGCTGCGACTGTACCTCCTAAGCTTTTCGCTTTTTCAGCAATGGCAACTAACGTTTTGGTTTCTCCTGAACCTGAACCAACGATTAATAGATCGCCCTTTTCTAAGTTAGCTGTTACAGTTTCACCAACTACATAGGCATCAATCCCCATGTGCATCATTCGCATCACAAAAGATTTACCCATAAATCCAGATCTGCCAGCACCTGCCACAAAGATTTTCTTGGATGCTAAAATCTGATTGACTAATTTCTCTGCTTCTGAGTCAGAGATTAAGTGTACCGTTTGACTTAATTCTTCAACAACTTTGGCTAAATACTGTGTAGTCTCCATCGGACATTACCCTTGTTTAATTAATTCCTGCATTTCACGTGCAGTAGCTAGTTTATCTTCTTTACTTGTGATACCGCCGCCTACAATGATGAGATCAGGGTGTTCTTTGATTACTTCCGGAAGTGTTTCTAATTTGATTCCACCGGCAATCGCCGTTTTGGCATTTTTTACAACGCTCTTAATCGTGTGCAGATCTTCAAAGGAGTTTTTTCCTACGGCCTGCAGATCGTAACCTGTGTGGACGCAGATATAATCGGCACCAAGTTCGTCCAATTCTTTCGCACGGGCTGCAATGTCTTTCACTGCAATCATATCCACAAGGATTTCTTTTCCTTGTTTTTTCGCTTCTTCCACTGCGCCTTTAATCGACTCATCTTCCGCTGTTCCAAGAATCGTAATAATGTCAGCACCTGCAGCAGATGCTTGGCTTACTTCATATCCAGCGGCATCCATAATTTTCAAGTCAGCTAATACAGTTAAGTTAGGAAATGCAGCTTTTACTTCTTTTACTGCTTTGAGACCTTCATTGATTACCACGGGTGTACCAATTTCTACTACATCAATGTACTCTTCTACCTCTTTCACTACTTCAATGGCTCCTGGAATATCGACAAGATCTAATGCTAATTGTAATTTCATATATATTCGCTCCTTATAGAATGTTTTATATTGTGTTAAAGGCACGAGCCTTTTGAAAAGCTATTTACTCTCTAGCACATTGTCTAGTATACTAGGTATGTTATAAAACTAAAAGTACGCACTTTAATCGCATATAGTGCTAAAAAGTATACTAAGGAGTAAAATAAAGGAGAGGTGAAGTAAATGCCAAATTTAGGAGAGAAAACTTTTAATTGTGAAAAGGAATTAACGCTTGCCGTTATTGGCGGTAAGTGGAAAATGTTAATTTTATGGCATCTAGGCAAGGAAGGAACGAAACGATTTGGTGAATTAAAATCCCTTATGCCAGGTATTACGCAAAGAATGCTTGTAAGTCAATTACGAGAACTGGAAGATCATTTAATCGTGCATCGAGAAGTTTACCCTGTCGTTCCACCGAAAGTGGAATACTCCTTGACTGAGTATGGAAGAAAACTTATGCCAATTTTAGAGGCTATGTATGAATGGGGCAAAAATTATATTGAGCATGTAATGGAAAAGGAACCTGAGCATCCATCTGCTGTTAAGTAGAAAAAATTCCTTTTCATGCTTTCTAATAAAAAAGTCTTGAACAGTGATTTTTACACGATGCTGCTCAAGGCTTTTTTCCTTTTTTATTATTTTTCCCTATATGATCTCGATGCTATGATGGGCCCGTTGGCCTTTTAGTTTAAACGGAGTAGATTTTAAAGAGTGGCAAGAACAGCAAATTGGTGTGACTTGTTATAATGATAATATTGCCAGTTAAGGAAGGAATTATGGGGAAATTCTGCAAAACTACATACGGGATTTTCATTATAAAAAGGAGGCCTATAGTATGAAAAATAATAGGAAAATTTTAACAGGAATGATTTCTGTGGTATTTGTCATTTTGTTAGCTGCTTGTGGAAAATCATCTGAAGAGTCAAGTGCTAAGTTGGAAAAACAGTCACAAAATAACCATTTATCTCAAAAAACAAAGGACGATTCTTCAAATGATGATTCGATAGAAAGCTCCGCCAATACCGACGCCAATAATAATGACACAAACGAAAAAGTGGATCCATCAAACAATGTACCGGCAAAAGATGAAGACTCGTCGACTCATAATGCTGCAGTGAGTCTGAAGGATGAGTACCTTAAGAAATTAAATGATACAAAAAAAGAAATGGATGAAATGAAACCAACAGATTCATCAACATTCGCTGCGAAAAAAGTGGAAGGAGATCGATTTGATGTTTGGGATGGATTGTTGAATGAAGTGTATGGAGTGCTAAAGGAGCAGCTTTCTACAGAAGAGATGGACCAATTGAAAATTGAACAACGGAATTGGATCAACTATAGAGATAATACAGCATTAGAGGCATCCCAAAAATATAAAGGCGGTACACAGGAACATTTAGAATATGTCGCTGTGCTAGCAAATCTTACAGAAGAAAGATGCTATAAGTTGGTTGAAGATTATATGGAATAGGTTCCAACATAGGGGCTTCGCGAATTTTTAAGTATTTTTGGGACAAACATCCACACTCGGAGACAAGACCAATCATAGTTTATCTAAATGAGTAGAAAAGAGAGGAGAAGAAGTCATTGGCGGGGAATGATAATAAACATAAACAAGAAGAAAAAATGGTGGAAGAACAAATCATCCCTTTAGAAAAATACAATTTAGTTCACAATTGGAAACTCATCATGCAATTCGATTTTTCTTTATTTATAAACAAAGATGAATTTGTCATTATTAATAATAATGATGAATATATAGCTCGTTTTAGTATTACCGATGTAGGGGTAATCGAACTAAAAAAAACCGCATCTGAATTAACTCCGAAGATTGATTTTAAGAATAGAATGATAAAGATCCCTAACTATTACAAAACTCGGTGAATTTGTATTTTATGCAATCAATAAGACTATATAAATCAGAAAAGGGCTTGCCAAAACTGATGTCAGTTGGCATGCCCTTTTTAATATCAATTAAATGATATGGGATAGCTTAATTTATCATTAGTATTTCAATGCGTTAACGGCATTGATTAATCCCTTACCGGACTTTTCATCGGATCCTGGTTTGAATACATCTTCTGCAGATTTCAGAATAATGTGTTTTACTTGGGCGGGGTTCAATTGATCCTTCCCATGTTGGGCAATAATGACGCCGGCAAGTGCTGCAACTTTTGGAGCAGCCATGGAAGTTCCTGCTTTATAACCCCAACCGCCTGGAACTGTAGCCAAGCATAAATAAGAATTATCTCTTCCCTCTTTTGTTTCAGGATTATAGTTAGGGCCTAAATCTCCACCTGGAGCCATTACATCAATTTTACCTACTCCATAGTTTGAGTAATAAGCTAGATTCTTCAATTGACCGCCTGCAGAAACTCTAATCAAGTTCTGATTGCTTGGGCTTCGATGTGTAGCACCTTTATCATCACCAGAAAGTTTACCAGGGCTGCTAATATCAACGCCATTATTCCCGGCAGAACCTACAACAGTAACGCCTTTTTTGATGGCATAATTAATCGCACGGTTAAACATTTGTACATCCGCTACAACGTCTTTCGTTGCATATTCTGGGTCCTGGAACCAATCGTAGCCGCCTAATGACATATTTACCACATCGACATTATCGTCAGCAGCTGTCATTAATGCTTCAGCGATATTTGCAGTGGAAGCCTCTCCTGTAGGGCCAAAGACACGATATGACGCAACTTTAAGGTCAGGACCTACTCCCAACGTTCTTCCTTTTGCTGCGATTGAACCTGCTACATGTGTTCCATGACCATTTTCGTCCTTTGGATCAGAATAGCCAGGAACAAATGATTTCCCGTAGGCATAATTCGCTTTTAAATCTGGATGGGTATAATCAATCCCTGTATCGATAACGGCAACAACAATATCTTCCCCTGAAACTGATTTACCTGTGCCACCAGGAAGAGTCCATGATTCTCCATTATTGGTTACTTGTTTAATATCCCATTGATTCTGTTCGTATAAATCTGGTTTAACGGATGCAGCTTCCTCATAGGAGAACGTTGCTTCTACAGATGGTGCCTCAGCATAAACTTTGTTTTCTACGTTTGCTTCAGATACAATGGAAGAATTTTTAACTTCTTTTAGGAAATTAGGATTGCTTGAGGATACCTCAACAGCCCCGAGTTTTTCCAACCTTTGTTGAACTTGTCCACCAGCTTTTTTTAGTAAATCCTCGTAACCAGTTGGTAGTTTAGCTTCATCTTTAAAAACTACTATGTATTTCTTTTCAACTGCTTGGGCATGTCCTACCCCTGCACCACTTGCAAAAACAGTTGATGCACATAACGTTAGGCTAAGTGCACCTGCCAAAAAACCTTTCTTGATTATCATGAATTGGCCTCCTTTATATTTACTAATTTTCATTATATTTCAAATTATTAGTTGAACCATCTTCTTTTTTCGACATTGTTAAATCGATAAAAATCCCTAAGCATTACTTTTGGATGAAGAAAATAACATTATATTCCTCTGTATAAGAGGAAACTAGTAAAATATCATCCATTCACAAGGAAGGAAAGACGGCATTTATGCAGATTTTGTCGAAATTAGCATGCTATTTCCCTAGATAGATTTTCTAAGAAAATTTCAAAGTTGGATTCAACGAAATTTATAAAATAAATACCCCTCGGCTATAGAGGGGAAAAGTCCTATTTATTACGGTATACAGGAGATCTTCTCCTTTTAACCACTCCGCTGCCGCCAATGGATGGTTTGAAGTCTTGGTCAAAGATCTGCCCATTGATTTTTCCATTGATAGTATTTGTGTTATTTGTAATGACATTATTAATACCATAACTTCCACCAATGCTTAGATTATACTGCCTGTTGGCGTCCATTCCATTAATAACCGTTTCACCAACATTGATTGCTGCACTGGGTTGGGGAGAGTTTACAAAAATAACTCCTATTTTTATAATTGAAGGCAAGCTTTTTATCCTCCCATCTTGCTCAGTCTTAACAAATAGTAAGCAACTATTTATTCAAGCTATTACTAATATGTATATAAATTCTGGACAAGTTATGTAAGGGGCAAACATCACTAATAAGGATAAAATCAACGTTTTTCCTAAGAAACATCTATACCTAACATGCTTCGGATGCCATTGCTGTTTGTCATTTAAACCTCCCCTTTTTTTAAATTAATGTAATTATTCTCAATGGGATTATAAAAAGTCCCTGAAAAAAATGAATAATTTAGTTTGAAAATTGATAACTTTTGCGGCTCAACAAAAAAAGAAGCGTGGCCACGCTTCAATACCGTTCAGTTTAAGGAGGTTTTCTTACTAGTTTTAGAATTGGCGGCTTATTCTATTACAAGCTTAGTAACCTCTCATAAATTGTGTACCAACAATAATCAACAGGATGAAAAGAACAACGATTAAAGCAAACGATGAGCCATGTCCATATCCTTCTGACATAAAGTATCACCTCCTTTATCCAAGGTTAGTACATCCTATGATAATTCGAACTTGAGTGATATGGACAAGCATGGAATTATACTGAAAAAATAATATTGTCGCAGTTCGGCCAAATTGTGCAAAAGCTCGGTTGGGTTGGTTACCTAGAGTTATAGTTCATGCTGTCATCCAGTCGTTTTTTTCAAAATCCAAACATATCTGATTTCTTATTGAACTAGAGGGTGCAAGAGTTATAGAAGTGATTGCTGGGGCGGTCATTTTTCCGTTTGTGCTAACAGGAAGGTTAGCTGAAAAGGATAATAGTAATAATTGGAGAATATATGTGTTAAATGAGATTAGGAGGGATATGATGGAACACGAATTAAAGGAAGTTATTAAGAAATGTGATATCGCAATAAAACAGGAAGATTTTGATTTGCTAATGAATTATTATACTGATGATGCCATCTTGGTTATAAAGCCAGGTATGATTGCACGAGGCAAAGAGGAAATTAAATCAGCATTTATAAAAATTGCAAAATATTTTAATAACAGCCTTACCCCAACACAAGGGGAAATGATTATACTAGAAGCTGGCGACACTGCCTTAGTTATATCCCAAACCTTTCTCGAAGCCGATAAAAATGACAGTGACTATTCAATGGATAGACGAGCAACATACGTATTTAAGAAAAGCCCACAAGGCGAGTGGCTTTGTGCAATAGACAACTCGTATGGAACGGATTTAATTATCAAATAGTCATATAGTAGTTTGTAAATGATTATATCTTGGTTTTTGTATTTTTCCTATTGCTAGCCAAGTACGACATTAAAGATTATATTTTTGATAGCTTCAATCATATTAATCTAACGGCCTAGCCCGTCTATGAGCGGATTATGATGTTCAATGAGCGAATTTGCAGTTTCAATGGGCGAATTTCAGTGTTTAATGAGCGAATTTTGCCATTCAATGGGCGAACCCTAGAAAGCCTGGAATTATTTGTTGTTGTTGAAAAGGAGGTAAGTGCTGTGCAGCTTAAGAGCCTTGATGAGGTAAATATTAATGACTTTGTTGCTTATTGTTTAAAGCATCGAAATGAGGTAGATGATTCTTTTCTTTATGACCAGGACTTGGAACATTTTATGTTCAGTTCGGAAAACCCTACTTATCTAGTGTATAGTCCAGCCAATGAAGTCCTTGCCGTTGTCTCTTTGATTATTGATGATTACCATCGAAGGGGGAGAAAGGGACGTTTTCGCATCTTCCATTCAGAAGTTGATAGCCGGGAAACATACCTTCTTCTTTGGAATGCACTCAAACCGCATTTGGAAGGTATTGATCATGTATTTGTGTTTGTACCTTTCACAAATAACCAGCTGGTTAGTAGAGTTGAAGAGTTAGGGTTTCAAATTGAGCGCTATACGTACGTGCTCGTCAGGCAAGAAAAAATGACACCGTTCTATCAGCTTCCGGAGGGGTATCAGATCAGACCTTTTAGGTCAGGGCTTGATGAGGATTCTTGGTGTTCAGTACGAAACAAAAGCTTTGCGACCGTAAAGGGAAACGAAACGCCGATTACCCCAGATATGGTATCTAAAATGGTCTTGGACAAAGATTATATTGATGGGGGTATGCTCGTCCTCTATCACTTTAATCATCCAATAGGTGTGATTAAGGGGGCAAGTGATGCTTACGATGGAAAGCCAATTATGAACATTGGGACGGTTGCTATTGACCCTGATTATCAAGGAAAGGGATTGGGAAGGTGTCTTCTCCGGGCGGCACTTCAAATGGCAAAAGATAAAGGATATGACCGGACGATACTATGTGTGAATGCTGATAATGAAGGGGCATTGGCTTTGTATCTTAAAGAAGGTTTTATCCAAGCAGAGGGTGTAATTTGTTACACGTATAACTTAATTAAATGAATTATCGTGAGTCCAATTAGAATAATCTAATAAAATATACAGGGGGGAAAATCGTGAACGAAATGCATCCAATAGGGTGTATAGGATGCATTTCAGAAAAATATCCCAAACAAAATGCATCCAATGAGGTGTATAGGATGCATTTCAGAAAAATATCTCAAACAAAATGCATCCAATGAGGGGTATGGGATGCATTACAGAAAAAAATCCTGAACGAAATGCATCCAATGAGGTGGATAGGATGCATTTCAGAAAAAAGTTCCAAACGAAATGCATCCAATGAGATGGATAGGATGCATTTCAGAAAAATATCCCAAACAAAATGCATCCAATGAGGTGGATAGGATGCATTTCAGAAAAATATCTCAAACAAAATGCATCCAATGAGGGGTATAGGATGCATTACAGAAAAAAATCCTGAACGAAATGCATCCAATGAGGTGGATAGGATGCATTTCAGAAAAAAGTTCCAAACGAAATGCATCCAATGAGATGGATAGGATGCATTTCAGAAAAATATCCCAAACAAAATGCATCCAATGAGGGGTATAGGATGCATCTCAGAAAAAAATCCTGAACGAAATAGATCCAATGAGGTGTATAGGATGCAAAACAGAGAAAAAATCCCAAACAAAATGCATCCAATGAGGGGTATAGGATGCATTACAGAAAAAAATCCCAAACGAAATGCATCCAATGAGGTGGATAGGATGCAATTCAGAAAAATATCCCCAAAAAAATGCATCCAACAAGAAGTATTGGATGCATTTTTAAATAGAAATAAAGGTGGAAATCTTTCTGGTTCAGTGCTTTAAACGGTCTCCACCATTACTTTAATTCAGCAATGATCTCGAGCAATTGGGCAGCGTAGTTTTTGTCAAGATGCTTGCCAGATTGAGCCTGAATTTCGTTTACCAAGGCTTTCACGCCGTTTTGGATTTGTTTTTCGTCTCCAGAAGCTTTTTGAATCTGGTCAACCTTGGCAAGAAGGCTGTTAAGAATGCCTTTGTTTGTGATTAGCCCTAGATAAAAGGCCATTTTTAGTTCCTCATCTAACCCGTCTATCGTCACTCTAGGGGCTTGTATCTTAGAATGCAATGAGAATTCAGCTGCGCTTGCAAATCCGTTCACGCCATCTTCAATAATAAATCGGACAAATTTTGCTTTCACTCCGTTTAAATCAATGGTTCGAACGGCCGGGGTGTTGCTCCAAGTTCCAGAAGCTGCATCTTCATAGCTTTCCCCATCCGTACTGACCTGTAAACGATATTTTACTATACGTCCGTTGTCACCGCTTTGTCTAGGTGTATAAACAAATTTGCCAAGTTCAGTTTCTTCAGCAAGCTCCATGTTTACTTCATATGGAAGCGGCGGATTTTTGCTCCACTTGGAGTGCCAAAAAGTGTTTACATTCCCATCAAACGCAAGCTTAATCGGCCCTTCCGCAGTCGTGTCCCCCTGGGCTGTTTCTTCACTTGTGGCGGTGATCTTCATTGTTTTAGGGTCGATTCTTGTTGGGTCCACAAATTTTCCTTTTTCTACATGTATGGAAGAAATGATCCCACGAACCGAATCCGTTGCACTGCCAATTCGTTCAAGCGGTAATACTAATGTATTGAAAGGCATGCTTGTTTCGGTTGTTAGTGGTATTTCCTCACCATTCACAAATAATCTTGTTTTCTCCAATTCTGTTACAAATGTGAGCGTTGTTCTTTTACCACTCACTAACTTGTAATCGAAGGAATAGGAGCGGTTTGCATAATCGTAACCTACATAGCCATCTTTATTTACGGCATAAATGGTGGCATGTGTTTTATTCGGTCCAGCATGGCTTTCTTCTGCTAGGATTTGTGTGCCGTTATTATCCTTCAATGTCAAAGTGACATTCATAACAGCATTCGGTCCCAGATTGGATAAACCAGTTTGCGCATAGCTCTTACCGCCATGTAATTGTAGGCCCAGTCCATCTATTAAACTTGCATTATCTTTTTCTCCAATGTCATAGCCATTTTTACTATTGTCCTTGTTCCCTTTAGTAAAATCATAATCGATAACTGTTGAATCAACTGTTTTGATATCAAATTTTGGATTCGTATTCGGAGCATACCCTGCCTTCTTTGCAGCCTCATTGAAGTTTGCGTAAGTAACATTTGTCGTATCGCTTCCCCAATTCTTTTGTGCAATGGCCGGTATTGCCTCAAACACGCGGTCAAACATATCATATGGAGTAATTCCGTTTTCAAGTTTGCCAACCTTGTCATTCCATAAAGCGAACATACCGCCCAAGAATTGCGGGTTCGATTCGTTGACAACTGTCCCATTGGAGAACCTATTTGGCTGATAGCTATTGTAAATGGTTTGCGGATTCAAGCGATCCCTATAGTAACCTGCTCTTGGCACCATATAAACTTGGCCGTCATCAATGTTAATGATATCGTATCCTTGATTCAGCATTTGCCCCGGATTAGCCCAGCCTGTATTCCAAACCTGCAATTGTACATCTTTAGACGTAACCGGTGTAGCGCCGCTTTTATTCGAAAGGCTTCCCCACAGGCGTACAGTACGCTGTTTATCGTCACGAACGAATTTCAACATATTATCGACATAGGCACGATAGGCTTCTGCTCCTCCATAATACTCATCACTTCCAATATGGATAGGAACGTTTTTAAATACTGGATTTTCACCATCCAAGTACTCATTATAGATGGATTTAATAAACGGCAAGGTATCCGGATGGGATAAATCAAGCATGGCTGCCGCTTCTTCAGGTGGTTTGCCGTTCAGAATTTGACCTTTATAGTAAAGATCGGGCCTTACCTTTACCATAGACAAGGCGTGTCCCGGTGTATCAAACTCGGGAACAATATCCACTCCATAATTCTCGGCATCGGAAATGAATTGATTAAATTCCTGCTTTGTATAATAACCATCTTGTGAGGTTAACGGAACACCATTTTGTCCAACGATATTGGACTCCAATCTGAAACCGGCATGAGCATTTTCAATGGCATCTTCGATTTGAGTTATATAAATGCATTTCTAATTCATTGTCATTTAAATGAACTTGGAAGTCATTCAATTTGTAGTAGCTCATATTCTTGACATACTCATAGAGATAATCAAGATCTGTAAATTTACGACCAACATCCAACATGAACCCACGGATTTTATACTTCGGATAATCGCGAATTAATCCATTTGGGATCGCATTCGAATCGCTTTGTTTCAAGAGTTGGAGCAGGGTCCTGGTTGCATAGAAAGCCCCGGTATACTCCTCCGCCGTCACGACAATATTGTTATTCTGAATTTCAATTCCATAGCCTTCTTCACCGTATACACCGGCTGTATCCTTTTTGAAAATAATCGCATTGGTGTCTTTTGTTCCCATCGATAGTTTAAGTCCCTCTATGTCGATTAAATCCTGTTGAAAAACTTCTGCTGCCTTTTGGAAAGCAGGTTCCTGTACCACTAAGGCAGTTGAATCATCAACTGATTTTGTTCCCTCCAAACCATACCATTCTTGAAGGGCAGGGATGACGATCGGCTTTTCATTTTTTCCTTCATCGTTATAGGCTCCATCTACAGAAACAGTAAATTCCTTTGACTCGGTTTTCGTATCTTTCTTTGTTAATTTCAGGGTTACTTTCACACTTTTATCTGTTAATGGCGTAAATACGTTTCCTTCCAAGTCAATAACAGGTAAAGCGTTGCTTCCCACAACCGCAATTTCTCCATTTGCTGCTTTTGGAATGTTAAGTGTTCTTGTTTCTTCATTTACCGTTAGGGAGGTGATTTGTTCAAGTGAAGTGATTTCTGATGGTGCTTCGTTATTCCAAGTGGAGTACACTTCCACTTCATTGATGCCAATATTCGGCCAGTTTATGGTGCCGCCATCATATTGGGTTATTTCTAGTTTTAAAAATCTGGCATTTACTGGACTTGATATGTTGATTGTTTGACGTTGAAGATCGGACTTTTGTGTCTGTCGATAGAATGGGAAATACTGCGTTCCATCCTCTGAATATGTCAGGTTAAAGGCAATAATATTGGTTCGCTCCCAATCAATGATGACTGCCTGAAGTTGCGTCAGGGCTTTGAGGTCAATAGTTAATGTTCTTGGAACATTGTTAGCTTTATCGGTGGACCAACGTGTATTGTAGTCACCATCTACAGTATTACCAGCGACAAAGCGAGTTCCCGCTTCCGTATTTGAAGCGGTTGCAGTTTTCCCAACCGCCACATTATCAGTTTCAACCACAACTGGCTCTAAGCTTTCTAAAACCTCAAACTCATACACGGAGACAGTTGCCCAATCCACATCTTTTTCTACATTCGGGGAATTCGATACAAAATCCGTGATGACTAATCTAACTATTTTAGCTGTTTCGGCATTAGACAGCTTAATGGTTTCTATCCATTGATTTTTATTATCCGTAGAATGATACACATTTTTAAAGTTTACCCCATCATTGGACACCTGGATGGAGTATGTATTTACATTTTTTCGTTCCCAATGAATTTTAAATCCTTGAATGGTTTTTGCTTCGGGATACTCCACTTTAAGCCATTTAGGATTTTCCTTTGAGGCCAATCCTACTGTGCTAGCCCATCTGGAATCCTTACTCGTAAACCGATTATAATGTCCGTCAAACGCTTTTTCCGGACCAAATGCTGCGGTTTCAGATCCTGATGACGTGTAGATTGGTTCCGTGCCCGCTTTAGCTTCCAGCGAAAGTCCTGTCAAAAACGATGGTAGAATTAATAGAATAGTAAGCAGCACACTAATCGACCTTCCAAATAAACTTTGTGACAAACTTTTCAAAATGATATCCTCCTCTTAAATGATTTCTTAGAAAGGAGAGAATCACCCCATTCAAATTCTCTCTTTCCTTTTTCAATAATGATAAGACAATTATCTATTAGGTCATTAAAACAGTTGAAACGCGTTCTCCTCCTTTTCATAAAAATAAAAAGGCATGGGGGAAATAAAAGGAAGTGCATTCCTTTTACTTACCACCATGCCTGTTCGCATCAGTAACATGTGATACATATGAACTAATCAGAACTAGTGTACCATTAATCAAATTAAAATTGATGGGTCTAAATTCCTATTTTTACAAAATATTCCGCGAAGTTAATTGCCGTTATTTTTATTTGGGTTATTTTCAAACTTTGTCGGGCAACTGAATATACAGTGTCGTGCAATCCAGATTAACGGTAGCACAGCAGTAAACTGGACAACTCAATGATTAAAATTATATTCGTTTTGGAATTTAGTCTAATTTCAGAATAAAGAACTCTAACCTAAATGATTAACGTTCTGTTCATGATGGAAGCGAACACGCAGGTGGCGAATATCTGGTGGTCCCAGTATTAGATTCAATAAAACGATCTCTGATTATGCGAATGCCCAGACGCTTCTAAAGTAAGACTGAACGATACGATTACGAAGGTCAGGAACAGTGTTTTAATATAGGGTTGGAGTTGGAGGAGAACAATGGAAGTTAACAATATCTCTTAAAGCAACAGAATATTGATTCCATCTTCCGCCGAAAAACCTATAGCCATAAACTCTTTGATGCCCGACAGTCGTCAAAAAAAACCAGAATTTGTCTCCGTTTCTAAGCCACAAATACGTGAAACGAAAGATACAATTTTCAAGACCCCAGGGATTCTGAGCATGGGTTGGATTTTGTCTTATATATACCATAATTCGAGGTTCACTCCTTATTGAAATTAGACATATAACCAGTTTATGATCAGGGTCAAAGCCTGGATTGGATGTATGCCTAGTAGCCCTCCTACATTCAAATATGAATAAAGAAGCTTATATGAAGGATGGGGCAACTATTTTGATTAAGAACGGTATCTCTAATCCCGAGTAAATTATCAACAGTATAAATAAAACATGGAGTTGTTCAAATAACTGTAGCTTATGTTTAATCAATGGGTCGTTACGGCGACTCTTTTCTTGTTCCATGAAGGGGGCAGGTTAGCTTAAATAATTACCCTATCCGCATTTGTCATATAATATTTTAAGAATCAGGACGAATACCCAGGAATTTATCTCCAAAATGCATATGCTCTAATGTAAATTAAATGAGGAGGATGAACGTGATTCTTAATTATAATGCTTATAGTCCAACATATGAGAGGATTGGTCATGGTCCAGGTCCAGGTCATGGTTTTGGTGGTCCGGGTATAGGTGCACCTGGTTCTGGTGTTGGTTTTGCTCCAGGACTTGGTTTAGGCGGACCAGGCTCTGGTGCTGGTTTTAGTCCTGGTCTTGGTTTTGGTGGTCCAGGTATAGGGGCACCTGGCTCTGGCGTTGGTTTTGCTCCAGGACTTGGTTTAGGTGGACCAGGCTCTGGACTTGGTTATTATCCAGGACTTGGTTTAGGTGGTCCAGGCATTGGCGGCTACCCATACCCATACTATTATCCATACGCATACCCGTACCCATACCCATATCATTAATAGAAAAATTTAGAGCTTTGCCTAGTTGCGTTTCTACACTGGCTAAACGCAATTGAAGAAAAGTTGCTTGTTAAATTACAGGGGGGCATTACTGGAACAACGGTAATGCTTTTACTTATTGAAGAAACGGGCAGCATTCCTGTAATGAAGAAATATGAGGTTTGAACATAAAAAAGCCCCTTGGTAGAATATGAATGTCCAAAGCTTGGAGGCAAAAAGGACACAAACATAAATACCAGGAGGCTATTTAAATGAATTATAACCAAAATGAAAAGATTGCTCAAATTACTTCACAAACGTTAATTATAGGCGTTGATATTGCTAAATACAAGCATGTGGCAAGAGCCCAAGACTTTAGAGGGTTAGAACTTTCGGCACCCCTTTACTTTGAAAATACAAATGCTAGTTTTAACTGTTTAATAGAGTGGATTAAAACGTTAATGATCCAAAACAAAATGGAAAAAGTGATCATAGGAATGGAGCCGACAGGTCATTATTGGCTTAATTTAGCACACTTCCTTAAGGAGCAAAATATCAAGTTTGTAGTCGTAAATCCTATGCATGTAAAGAAAAGTAAGGAGTTAGATGATAACTCTCCAACTAAAAATGATGTAAAAGATGCAAGAGTTATTGCACAGTTGGTCAAAGATGGGAGATATGCTGAACCGAACATTCCGCAAGGAGTTTATGCAGAACTCCGAGTGGCTCGAAAAATACGTGATCTCTTAGCTGTTGACCTTCAAGCAGTTCAGGGGCAAGTCCATAATTGGATAGACCGCTACTTTCCAGAATTCCTTTTGGTATTTAAAGATTGGGAAGGTAAGTCGGCAATCCAATTATTAAAACTAAATTTATTGCCACACGAGTTAGTCAACCTTTCAGAACAAGAGATATTAGTACATCTTCGAAAAGCTGTTAAACGTGCAGTAGGACTCAGTAAAATAAAAGAACTAAAGCAGGTTGCCACCAATTCTATCGGCATTCGTGAAGGTTCGGATATGGCTAAATTAGAGCTAAGCACGTTAATAGACAAATATGAACTTATTAAGGAAAAGTTCGAAGAACTGGAAGCTAACATAGACAGACTTCTTGAACAAATTCCAGGTGTGAAACAAATGTTGGCTATTAAGGGAATTGGCAAGGATACGATAGCAGGCTTTTATTCGGAGGTAGGAGACCTAGGTAACTACACCCACCCAAGGCAGATTATCAAATTAGCTGGGCTTAGCCTAAAGGAAAATACATCTGGTAAGCACAAAGGACAAACCAAAATTACAAAGAGAGGAAGGAAAACCCTAAGAGCTCTCCTCTTTCGAGTAGCAATGCCTTTAGTCGCTAAAAATACTGCTTTTAAAGCATTACACGAGTATTTTACAAAACGCCCAGATAATCCATTGAAGAAAATGCAATCGTTAATTGCAATATGTAATAAACTCATACGAATTCTATTTACCATCGGTAAAAAGCAGTGTGAATTTAGTGAAGAACGTATGTTAAGGGACATTCCTCATATGGCGGAATTACAGTTAGCTGCTTAAATTTCTTTTAGTGAAATTCATTGGGTAGTAGTTTTATTGTTTTAGACATTTGAAGCACGGATTAGTCAGTAAATCAACTAAAATACGGGCAAGGACCCTGTCGGGCAGCATGACTGACATCCACCTCATGGAAAGGTTGGACGAAGGAATTTTGGAGCAAAGACTCTGTGAGATATGGGAGGGTTGACCTCCATGAGAAATGTGGAGATCCACCAGTGCAACCATACTTTAGCTAGTTATCCAACTTTTGGATTAGGTTGGTTTGGTTAACTATAAGTTTCTTTTTCACTTTGCCCCCAAAATTACCCTTTAGTACACTATAATTCCAATCCTCAAATGGATTCTAAAATAAACTACTACGAAATTTAGAGAAAACAAGAGAAATCGTGAGATTTTCCTTTCTATATAGAGGGAGGATAGTTGAAAAAGGAGGTAAAACCTTTGTTCAAAAATTGAACCATATTCTTGTATAAGGAAAGGAATAATAAGGATTGACTCCAATATTTAATTATTTCAGGAACAGTATGAAATTTAAAATATAATAGGAATTAGTAAACTAGATTAAATGAAGCAGGGGGTGTAAACGATGATTCGAAAAAGAACTTTACATATTCTAAATGGGCAAGCTATGTATAATTTTTTTAAAAGGACAAATTTTCTTGAACAAGAATTGATGGTCCCATTTAACGAGGCTATGTGTTATGGAAAAACGTATAATGATTTATTTTCAAATGAGTTTACTGAAATACGTGCTAAGGTCCATCACGTAACTCCAATGCAATATAGTGAAACCATACTAAAATCATTGGTGCCACTCTTTAGTAAAAAATTCACTCATATAGCTTTATGGTTTGATGCTGATATGTTTTGTCAAATCAATATACTATCCCTTTTAGCTTGGTTAGACCAAGCAGAGCATACAGATGCTATTGATCTTTATATAGTCGGTGATCAATTTGAACCTATGAGTCATTTTTCCTTAAAAGCGAAGGGTTATTATGCTATTTACAAACAAGTGTTAATTGATAAAGAGATGCCTGAAAATATCTATCCAGATCCTTTAAAGAAGGGGGTTGAGCTATATTTGAATTACCTTAATAAAGACAGTGATCTTATGATATATATTCACGAGCATAAAGATGTTCCAGAAGAAGAACTTATGTTAGCATTACTTAAAAAATTTAAACATTATGGGCTAGGAGATACACAATATTTTGAAATAATAAAATCCCTTCGCCAAAAACATCAATAAGATTTATTTCCTTTATTCCTTTCTATTTTATAACCCTTAGTGGAATAATTACACGAAGAATTTTGTATAGGTAAATTTGGTTTAAATATTTTTGATGCTATTTACTACATATGCCATCTTAGAAAATAGGCAATTCCTTCCGTAACAATATTCTAAAACTTACATAATTTATTGAATAAAGGACAAGCGATAACTTATGGTTCCTTATTTCCTCTAAATAGATATGTCTTTAATTAGAAAACTGGGAAGGGTGGTATATATATATGAAAAACTTACAAAATGAATTACAAATGCTAGAAATGGACGAGTATCGAATAGATAATTCTATTCATATGTTTCAAGATAGCCATCAAGATAAAATACCTATTAGATTCGGAATTCGATGTTGTTGTCCATTTCGGTGTGGCGGTTTCGGACGATGTTGCGATAAACCTGAAGAATTTCCACAACCTCCACAACCTCCACGTCCCCAAAATAAAGGAATGCTGTTAAGGTAAATTTGTGTATTCAAGGTTACAGCTACCATTGAGGTGGCTTTTCTTGTTGAACTAACGGGTACAAGAATTTGACAAAGCAACGCTTATTCGATGCGTTGCTTTGTTTGTACATGAGGAATATGTAGCCCAAGATAATTGTAATCTAAGATTCTTCTCCATAAGTCTTCAATTTTCTGTTTTGTTGTAACAGCAAATACAATCTACGAACAAGAATTTCCTTCCTTTTTTTCTTCTCTAACAGTTTACCTTTAAGAATAAATGACATATTCGCACCTCGAAAATTTAAAATTTAGTATTTTGATTATCAATAACCTATATATATGTGTAAGTTGAAGGTTGATAGAAAAATTGTATTGGTTTGTAAGATAGTTAATTTTTTACTTCTTTTATGGGGTCTTTATTACCTCGATGTCTTGTTTATAAAGTGTGATCGGACTTTTTACTTAACGAATATATTATTCGACAATATTCTTGCTTTTTTGTACTTCGTCTATTAAAAATATCCTCTATAAGAAATAGACATTCCCAAATCTTTCAAAAGCAACACCTCTTTTTTCTTACCGAATTTATCTTTACCGTAGGCAGAAGGTCGCTTTTTTCTTATTGAAGTAACGGAGCAGGTTTCTTTAAGAAGAAGTGTAATTGTTTTTAAGTAGTGATAATTGGGGGATGGTCTGTAAGCATTATATGCCCCAAAATACATAGATGTATTCATCTTTGTATTTTGGGGCTTTTTGCGTTTTATGTTCAGTTGATTCTTTTGTTTTGTTCGAATATAATAGAACAAAATAGTAGTTCGATAGGAGACGAACAAAATGAATGATATTAAGTTGGAAATTGAATTTTCTGAAAGCAACGAGTTAATTACTAGCCTATTAGCCTTTAAAACGAAGTCACTACATAAAGGTATTCAATTAGGAAATAGCTGGGCGAGAAATGTAAAAGGTAAACTGAGTGAAACCACATTGGAACTTATAGAAAATACAGAATTAAAGGAGAGCATTCTTAACTTGCTTTTATTAGCATGTCCTAAAAAAGATAGTGTGCATGATTTTTTAGAGTGGATTGGGGATGTTTCAGTTGGGGAGATTTATGAGCAAGTATCTATTTGGGCTCCTGAAGATACAAATGATTTGCGTAATATAAATGAATGGCGTTCAAATATGGTTCAATTATTATCTTTATGGTATGAAGAATACTATCAACACTTAGATCGGTCCATCATTAATACTCTTACTAAAAATGCTCAGAAAAATAAAGAGTTGTTGAAGGATTACAAGCCTGTTGATTATATTGAAGAAATAACAAATGGTTTAAGATTAGAATTTATAAATAAGGTTAAACGGGTTATTTTGATCCCACAATATCATATTAGTCCATACAATCTGACTAGTGACTTTAATGGTCTGACCATTATTTATTATTCAACACAGATTGAACAAATGAACCCAGAATTACCTTCATTGTCGATTTTAAATATCGCAAGAGCTCTTATGGATGAAAATCGTTTAAGAATCCTACGATATTTAACTAATGGAGAAAAAAGTTTTACAGAAGTTGTTCAATTTATAGGGTTAGCCAAAAGTACAGTTCATTATCATATGGTTATTCTTCGATCAGCAGGATTAGTCCGTGTACACGTTTATTCCCAAGGCAGAGAAAGGTACAGTTTGAGAAATGGAGCACTAAACAAATTTAACAGTGGTTTAACAAGCTACTTAGGTTTAGAAAAATTAAAGTTGGGTTGAAAATGATGGATGGGGATAAAAAATATGGCAGATTTATTTAGAAATCGTTCATTTGTCTTTATATGGCTGGGGCAAGCAGCTTCTGGTTTGGGCGGTCAATTTGCTACGTTTATCATGAGTTGGATGGCTTACGAAATAACTGAATCATTAGTTATGTTAGGCAGTATTTTAGCCGTTGAGCTGTTTACCGGCATATTCATTCAATTATGTACAGCTCCCTATTTAGACAGATGGGACCGGAAGAAAGTAATGGTATTGTCAGAATGGTTACGGGCATTTGCATTTCTTATTCCAACAGTGTTGTTTGCATTTGAAACACTACATATATGGCATTTATATATTACAGCGATTATTATTGGAGTAGCTGAACCATTATATAGACCATCAAGTATGATTTATATAGCTGAGATTTTGCCAAAAAACCGTTTGAATAATGCAAATGCCATACTAGAGGGTACTATGCAAACCATGATTCTGGTGGGACCTCCACTTGCTGGAGTGATATTACAATTTTTTGGTGCACAGGTAGTTTTGTATATATTAGTTGGAATAATGGGTGGAACCGGTTTATTACTATTACAGTTAACAAGTTTGAAAGCAGAAGCTATGCCAGTTAAAGTAAATTGGTACAAACAATTTGCAGAGGGTATCCATTTTTATAGAATGAACAAAGTGTTTTTAGGATTAGGATTGTTAATAATGATATTCAATATGGGCTTTGTAGCTCTAAGTTCAATGTTTTTGCCATTTATCACTAAAGATATTGGGGGTACCTCTTTTCAGTATGGTTTATTTACTTCATTTTTATCATTTGGGATGTTATTAGCCTCTCTCATTACAGGATTAAAGAAGGAACCGGACAACCGCCGTATAATCATGCTTAGTTCGTATATGATTGCAGGAGTCTTTATTGGTTTGTTAGGAATATTCCAGTCCTTTTCTATTCTATCGATTTGTATCTTCTGTGTAGGTTTTTGTTCGATTATATTTTCAGTTAATAATACAACGTTGTACCAAAAATATGTTCCAAGCCATTTACGTGGTAGAGTATTTGCTGTTCGTATATTACTATCACAAATCGGCATCCCAATAGGCGCTCTATTTGGTGGGAATTTTGCAGATTATTTCGGAATAGCGTTCTTATTTAGTGTCACGGGAGTATTGATTATTCTTGTTGCAATAATCGCTTTTTTATTACCTGTTTTTCACCAACTTGATAAAAATGCATTATCTTCCATTTTGCAAAAACAAACCTTTACACAATAATGATGAGATAATCAAGAGCTATATTTTACAGTATGGTAGACTATTTGGCTTTGGATTGAAACTGGTCGCAAAAAAAGACTGCAATATACCATAGACCAAGTAACCCAAAAATCGGGACTGCCTCAAAACCCAATAAACGATGAACTACGGAAACTTAGAGGAGTGCTAAAAAGGTAGAAAGGGGAATTGGAACATGATAAGGAAAAGAAAAAGGGCTTCTCGAAATAAACTACGTATTTTTACAATCCTACTAGTAATGTTTGCCTTAATCATTGGAGTTTATTATGCAATTAAAGAAATTGATAGCGAACAAACGCCAATTAAAGAAAGCCCAATTATAACTAATCCATCCGATACTAAACCTTCCGGTAAAAATACAGTGGACTCGAAGAATGATCAGAATTCAAATCTTAAGAAATTAGTAGAGGAAACGTTTTCCTTATCCAAGGTAGGTAAGGTTCCGAACATTTCCTTTGTTTCTGGTGAATCAGGATGGAATGAAGTAAATAAAGAGTGGGGAAAATCAGACCATATTACGGAAACTCCTAAAGGGAGGTATGAGGAATATGAAAGTCATCATGCAACAATCGGCTATGCAGATCGGACTGTAATTGATATAAGATCTTATGATTCCGCTCTACAAAATATTTCTTTAAAGGAAATTGAGAAAATTGGTGGAGAACCGGATGCCATTCGATACTATAAAGATTCAACCCATGATGAAATGATACTTGTCTATAATGCAATGGCTTCTACTGATTTATTATGGGTTTTACCAGTAAAAACAGAGCAGGAGCCAAATCCTAAAGTTGACCATATATCACTCTATACACAGCTTGAAAAAACACCAAATCAACAATCAAAAAAGCCGAATCAACAAGAAAACCAAACCATTTCAGAAGTAATTTCTAAAATGAGCTTAGAAGATAAAATAGGGCAGATGATTCTAGCTGGGATTTCCGAGACCAGAATGGATACAAACGCAAAGAAATTAATAAGCCAATTCCATGTCGGAGGAATTATTTTTTACAAAAATAATTTTGAAACCCCTGAACAAACCGTTCAACTTGTGAATCAACTGAAAGCTGGAAATGTTTCGAGTTTACCACTTTTTTTAGGCGTTGACCAAGAGGGGGGACGAGTGACAAGATTACCGGGTGGACTTGTTAACTTTCCTCCAAATAAACAGATTGGACAGGTAAATAATCCCGAGTTTTCTTATAAAGTCGGCACACTAATAGGGCATGAATTAAGAGAATTTGGTTTAAATCTCGATTTTGCACCTGTTCTTGATATTAACAGCAATCCCAATAACCCAGTTATTGGGGATCGATCATTTGGGAATAATTCGGAAATCGTAAGTAAACTTGGGATTCAAACGATGAAAGGGATTCAGTCGCAAGACGTCATCCCTACCATTAAGCATTTTCCTGGACATGGAGATACATCGGTTGATTCCCATCTGGAACTCCCAGTTGTCAATAAAAGCCTGAAACAACTGAAAGAACTAGAGCTAATTCCGTTTGAACGTGCAATTGATCATGGAGCAGATGTCGTGATGGTCGCCCATATTTTATTGCCTGAATTGGATAAAACCAATCCGGCGTCCATGTCCAAAGCTGTCATGACGGATCTTCTTAGAAAACAACTTAGTTTCAAGGGAGTAATCATAACGGACGATATGACAATGGGAGCTATCACAGAACATTTTGATATTGGCAAAGCAGCGGTGGAATCGGTAAAGGCAGGAAGCGATATTATTTTAGTCGGGCATGACTATAATAATGTGGTTAAGATTACCTCCTCTTTAAAAACGGCTGTTCAAAATGGGGAAATTTCCGAACAAAGATTAAACGAAAGCATAGAGAGAATTATTCAACTAAAAAGGAAATATAGCCTTAACGATATGAAAGTAGAAAATCCTAACATAAATGAAATAAATCACTCAATCAATAATCTTCTGAACAATTATTTACATTAATTATTCATATTGGTTTGTGGTTAACCTTATAATACGAACGGTGCTTGAGCGAAACAAAGAGTCGTAGCTGCGGCTCTTTTTCTTGTTCAACCAACAGGAAGGTTAGGGAAATAAAGGAATATTTCATATTATATAGAATTGTAAATACAAACATCTTTTTAGGAGGTTCTTTGATGGACAACTCATTTTCAATGTTTTTAGATACTTATATAGATATTAGGAGAACTTCCTCTTTAGAGGGCTTGAAAGAATTAATATCAAAAGATTATGAAGCAAGAGAAATAACAGGTGGAGATATAGTTGACTTTGGTTATGAAGAATCAATAATTGGATGGGAACAGGGCTTTGATTTTGCTAAAGAAAATGATGCTCAATGGAATATAGATGTAATTTCAATTCTTCCTTTAAGAGAAGCAGAAACTATGGCTATTATATCAGCTACTTTGGTTATTCAAGGTAAGAGATTAGATACAGCAAACTTATTATTTCAAACGTTCAAAAAAAATAGTATTAATGATTGGAAATTAGTAAGAAGTTATATAGAAGCAGGAATTCCTTATGTGGAGAGAGTGGTTTAGGTATGATGACCCTGGTTCTGATGATTTGAAAATGGAGCAGGATGGTGAAGAAGCCTTAATAATTAAACTGAAGAATTAAGTAAAAAACTTAATAGGTAAGCACTTTACAAGTGCTTACCTCAGACTGTAGACAAATCCCCCATTTTTGGGGGATTTGCCTACAGTTTTTTTTGTATAATGAAGATACTACTAATTTTGTAAGGTGATGAAGAAAATGCTAACGAAAAATACTCAGATGAATCGGGATCAATTAGAAATGATAACCCTTGAACAGTTAGTTCCGGAGAACCATTTGGTCCGAAAAGTGGAAGCTGCTATAGATTTTTCATTTATTTATCCTCTTGTTCAAGAGATGTACTCTGCTGAACGAGGACGTCCAAGTATCGATCCTGTTGTATTAATTAAGATGGCATTTATTCAATATATGTTCGGTATTCGCTCGATGCGAAAAACGATAGAAGAAATTGAAACGAACCTAGCTTATCGTTGGTTTCTTGGGTATGGATTCCATGATAAGGTGCCTCACTTCTCTACTTTCGGTAAAAACTATGAACGCCGTTTTAAGGATACAGACTTATTTGAACAGATATTTTACAGAATTCTAAAGCAGGCAGCCGAAAAGAAATTGGTAAGTAGCGAACATGTTTTTATTGATTCTACGCACGTGAAGGCAAGTGCCAATAAGCGTAAATTTGAGAAAAAGGTAGTTCGTAAGGAAACGAAAGCGTATCAAGAACGTCTCCAACAAGAAATCAATTGTGATCGTGAAGAACATGGGAAAAAGCCTTTCCCACCTGACAAATTTGAAAAGGAAGAAACGAAGGAGATCAAGGAAAGTACCACGGACCCAGAAAGTGGGTATTACGTGAAGGACGAACGGACGAAGCAGTTTGCCTATTCTTTTCATGCGGCTGCTGATAAAAATGGCTTTGTCTTAGGCGCAATTGTCACCCCTGGTAATGTTCATGATAGTACAATGTTGGAGCCTCTTCTTGAAAAAGTCATAGGAAACTCAGGGAAACCTGTTGCTGTTGCTGCTGACGCTGGATACAAAACACCTGCTATTGCTCAATACTTAATTGGAAATGAGATTCGTCCTGCTTTACCTTATACACGCCCTCGTACCAAAGAAGGTTATTTGAAAAAGAATGATTTTGTTTATGATGAACACTATGATTGCTACCTTTGTCCGGGAGGACAGGAGTTGAAATATAGCACGACAACGAAGGAAGGATACCGGCAGTATTTTTCAAATCCGGTTCAGTGTAAAGAATGCCCGTTTTTATCCCAATGTACGCAAAGTAAAAACCATCAAAAGCTAATTCAACGGCATGTTTGGGAAGCGTACCTTGAGGAAGCTGAACACCTTCGGCATACAGACGAAAATAAAATAATCTACACACGACGCAAGGAAACGATTGAACGTGTTTTTGCAGACGCGAAAGAGAAGCATGGGATGCGATGGACAAATTTAAGGGGACTTAAAAAATTGTCTATGCAGGCGATGCTTACTTTTGCTGCCATGAATTTAAAGAAGATGACAAACTGGACTTGGGTTAATCCAACAATGGCATAAAAAACGACCCCGGAGGGGTCTTGTACAAAGAAAAATTGAGCAAAAAATACTTAAAAATGACAAAAGGCACCCGAATAGACTTATTCGGAATGCCTTTTGTCGACAATCTGAGGTAAGCACTTTACAAGTGCTTACCTATTAATACCTCATCCAGAGAAATGATTCTATGCTTTAACTCTTTATTCGAATCTAAAACACCTATTACAATTTGATTTTCTTCTGTTATTGTCGCATATCTGAAATGTTCATCCCCATTAATAAGGAAGGTTGTTTCCTTTTTTGCCTCCATCCTTGGAAAGACACTTTCTATGTACTCAAGTGGCAGAAAATCATCTAATCCTTCTGTTGGTCTACCCACCCATTTAAATAGGAAATCTTTGAGTGTAAATTGTTCAATCATAGATAATTTTTTCTTGAATTGTAGTTCATTCACGGTTACTGTTTTCAGCTTAATCACTCCTCAAATAGTAAGTAAAGTTTATACTTTCATATTCTTAACATCAACTGTATTGAGGTGACAGAATAATTACATTTTGATTTCGGGTTAATTGTACAACAATGATATTAAGAAAGGATTTTAAACGCGCAATTTAAATGGTAAAAAAACACCTAATTGTTGAAACTTTCCATTATTTCAAACGTATGACATATAAAGAAGGGAGTGGAGTTATGTTTAAAAATAATCACCAAGTAACATCGTTTTTTATTTGTTTACTGTTAATCATGTCAGGGTTCTTACTAGCTGCGTGCTCTCAAAAAGAGGAGGAAGATCAGCATAAGACAGCGATTAAAAAGGTTCTTGAACATCAGTTTACTGGTCCAGATGAGGAGTTTATCGAGCTGAATAATAAAGAGGAAATCCAAGAATTAGGTAAGTATTATGCAAAGGTATACGGACCTTACTTTACAGAATCTGGGCTCGATTCCTTCGTAGCTGCATTTGCCACTCAATACCCAACATATGCTAACGATAGTGGCTATAAGCTGAGTCTTAAGAATATCACGATTGAGCAAAGTGAGAATACCTCAAATCGTTATAGCTTCATTGCAGAGGTCGGTTGCCAGAAAAATGGAGAAGAGGAAAAAACGGCTAATGTAGAAGGGGATGTCCGTTTTTCTACAAAGGATGAAGGGAAAATAGAGGGATTTCAATACGTGAATGACAATGGCTTGACGGATATGTTAAGAGCGGGAAATTGAACAATTTAACCAGCAAGGACAAAAAGGACCGAACCGGTTCTTTTTTTGATGATGAAAATAATAAAAGACCGTCGTTTGACGATCCATACTTAGGCAATCGGTGTACCATTTTTAACAGGCTCATCTGGTTTTACCTCTTCTGGTACACCGCCAATTACTAATACCTCTGATTTGAATCCAACAATTCGACGAGGTCGGAAATTTACAACTGCGACTATACCTTATTTACATAGATATAGTTTTTGTTGCAACTATTTGTTGAAATGCCTGATCATGCTCAACAATAACCATTGTGGGATTAAAACTTTGAATAAGCTTTTCAACTTGTATGCGCGAATAAATATCAATAAAATTTAACGGTTCATCCCAAATATATAAATGCGGTTTCTCGCATAAACTTTTGGCTATGAGCAGCTTTTTCTTTTGTCCACCAGAATAATGGGATAGATCTTTCTCAAATTGTATTCGGTCAAAAATTCATCTTACGCAGGATGGATTTAAATAACGTTTCATCAATCTTATGCATGTCAATAAAGTCTGATAACAGTCCCTTCAAATGTGAAGTATCTTGTTGGACATAGGAAATAATGAGACCTGAGCCTAAATTTACTCATGCTGTATGCTGTATCGGATTTCCTAATAATTAATTTGAGGATACTACTTTTTCCGCTTCCATTCTTTCCGTCAAGTACAATTCGATCGCCTTGTTCCACATTAAAGCTAATTGGCTTATTCACTATTTGGTCATCGTACTTAACAGACACATCAGTTAAAACAATCAATTCATTTGACTGAAATTCCAGTGGTTTCAATTTTAATGACTCGGTTTTCTCCACATTTTTTAGCAATTTTGACTTTTCCTCAGTAGCTTTTTGTTGCCTTGATTCAAGGTTCTTTGCTCTCTTCATCATCTTTGCCGCTTTATGTCCTACAAACCCCTTGTCCAACTTAGAGCCTGAATTCGTTGTCCCATTTTTGGAGGCCTCCACTTGGTTAGACCAACCAGATGAACGCTTTGAAGACTGTTTTAATCTCCCGATGTCTTTTTGTAGACGCTGATTTGTTGCCTCTTCGTATTCCTGCTGTCGATCAAAATTTAACTTCCATGAAGAAAAGTTACCACTTTGAACTTCAATATTTGCTCTATTTATAGATAAAATATGGTCAACACATCCATCTAAAAAAATTCTGTCATGTGATATTAAAATAAACCCTTTTTTCTTCCCTTAGATAATCAGAGACCGTCTTTCGTGCATCCGTGTCTAGATGATTGGTTGGCTTGTCAATTAATAGAAATTGACCCTCAGTCAAAAAAAGTGCAGCAAGCAACACCTTTGTTTGTTCTCCATTTGATAATGTGTTAAATGGTCGGTACATGACTTCGGCATCAACATTGAGATAGGATATTTCACGAAGAAATTGCCAATCCTCTGCTTGGGGGCAAATTTCTTCAAGAATTTCATAAGTATACTTGTTTTTATCCGAAACTGGATAAGGAAAATAATTAAATTCTACCGAAGAAATGATTTTCCCACTATACTCATAATTCCCTAATAATAAATGAAAGAATGTTGTTTTACCTCGTCCATTTCTACCGATAAATCCAAGCTTCCAATCCGTATCTATTTGAAAGTTCACACCTTCAAAAATCGTATCAAAGCTGCCTGGATAGGAAAAAGTTAAGTCTTGAACTTGTATCATTGACATAATAATTCCTCCTTTGTATATCAATACTCTTGACTTTTAATACAAAGTCGGCACATTCATTATTCTAAATTACTCCGCATAAGTTTGATGGATATTAGCGACTTATACGGAGTATTACATGCGTAACAATAGGGTCAGAATTGCTCATTTCTCTCGCTCCTTTTTTATTTGATTAAAGTTACAGGTTAAATACCTTCATTCTGATCGATGGAAGAATAAAAAATCCTCCCAAGTTGTAATTGGAAGGATTAGTCTTTCACTTATATAAAATAAGTTCTTTTTTGCCATTTGTATCGTGACAAATAAAGTGAAAACTGATTTATAAAAATGGATAGACTAAATCCTATATTTTGTAGTTTGAAGTTATTCATTTCAAATAAAAATATAGATTAGTTAATCATTGTTCATTCATCAGTCCTCTCATAATTGTATTTTCATATTAACAATTTTTATTACGGATTACAATATCCAACTCACTGATACTTAAAGGAGAACTGACAGTAGGGTATATCTAATTCATTTTACATGATTGAATTACGACTTCTGATCTTCTTAGTCATCAATAAATAAATGGCCGGAGTCCTAATCATGATATGATTGTAACTATACATTGGTAATTATGAAAATTAAAGGCTTTATTCTGATGAAAAAATTTAATTATATGTTTGATGAATAAAGCCGAATAGTTAAACGAAGATTCAGTAATTGGGAGTTATGAGATGAAAAATAAAAAAAGAAATAGAGACGGTTTTTTTAAGTATACCCTATTTGAGTTTATATTTGAAGTGGTTTGGAACATCTTAATGTTTATACCAAAAATGATCATTCGCCTAATAGGGAACATTTGGTGAGGGATGATGAAATAGAGCGAAAGAGGGCAATTGAAAATAACAGGAATATAGGAGGTATGAGATATGAGAATCAATAGGATAGATCATGTGAGTATAAACGTAAATGATCTTTCTGCTGCTAAAGCGTTTTTTCTTGATTTAGGACTTGAAGTGCAAGCGGAATGGGAATTGGATGGAGGAACAGCTGGACAGAATTGTTGGGCTAAATGGTGTTAAAACGGCATGTGTAGGATTGCGAATGACAGATGGTCAGGCATCGATAGAGCTAGTCAAATTTCATACGCCGTCAGATGAAGAAGGTGTGCAGCAACCTTTTGCAAATACGCTGGGTATCCGACATATTTGCTTTGCTGTGGAAGATATTGAAGCTATTGTTGCAAAATTGAAAAAGAAGGGCACGGAAATTTTTAGCGAGATACAGCAATATGAAGAAAGTTATAAGTTATGCTACGTTCGTGGTCCAGAGGGAATTATTTTAGAGTTGGCTGAAAAATCCGATAAATAAGGAATGGCACTTTAAATGATTTCAATCTCCAACTTTAAAGATTTCTTCTTAAACTTAAAGGGTGCCATACTGGAAGATCCGGCTGCCTTCATTGGCGGCTTTTTATTATATAACTAACGGCGTTCGCAGGTTCAGGAATGATTGCTGTTAGCCCTCCTTTGTTTTGATGTATAAAAGGGGCAGTTTACTTTAAAAATGAATATAATTGAAATAAAGAACTGAACTCATAGGTGCTGCTGTTTCTTAATTAAGGAGGTTTATGATGAAGTTTTTAATAAAGTTAAAGACGTATCAGTGCCTTATACGCTATAGCGTTGTATATTGCAATCGAACTCATAGTAAATGTATCTCATATTAGTACGTTAACTGGCTGGGGTAATGGGATAATGTTTACTTTGTAATTGCTGTTATTAATGTTATTCGGACTTCTACTTTCGACCATTTTCTTCATTTGCTTAACAAATTGGACTATAGGTAGAAAATACAGCTATTTGTCATACCTTTTGTGGGCACCCTATTTTATTCTTTTTTTCTCCTTTTTCCCTGTTGTTTTTCCTATAAATGCAGGAGTCACTTTTTCCGAGATTTAGCCTTCTGATTTATGGGTCTGTCATTCTGTATCCTGTTTACATATTATTTATTAATCTATATGCTTCACCTCTACGTACAGATCATGAGGAATAAGGCGTTAATAATGAGGACTTGAAGGGCAAGCGGAATGGGAATTGGATGGAGAACAGTTGGACTGAATGATGTTAAAACGGCATGTGTAGGATTGGATGCAAGATGGTCAGGCATGGATAGAGCTAGTAAAATTTCATACGCCGTCAGATGAAAAAGGTATTCAGCAACCTTTTGCAAATACGCTGGTATTAACAGATTTGCTTTGCTGTGGAAGAAGACTTTTATACATAATATTGCAGCCGTTTTTGAAGGAGAATTTATGTTATTAGGCATTGTGAGGCTGCAGGACAGCCGCCTGAAGCACAACTTACGGATAGAGGTCTTAAACAAGCGATTGGTTTATGCGAGTTTTTTTCCAATATTAAAATTGACCGAATTATTTCAAGTCCATATAAACGTGCAATTGAATCTATTCAACCACTTGCAAAGAGATTGGAACATTGAGGTAGAGATTGATAGTAAATTAAC
>NZ_JBMPZU010000064.1:0-40382 GCF_049463095.1 Neobacillus sp. 19
CTCAAACTTGAATGGTGCCTGGCACTTTTGTTATTTTGTCGTAATGAGATGCTCAACAAAATCATCTTCATTTGTTCCCAAAAGCAATGGAATGAATAATCGGCTAAACCTTTCTTTTAGAAAATATGTAGTGGATTTCACACGAAGGGCACACCAGCTCGCGGATCCGGCCAACCAGAATAGCAGCGGCATAAACCATAAATTTGCTACGATAATAAACCAGCTTAACCCCCAGTTCAAAACTTCACTTTTAACATAAAAAGGATCCCAATAGTCAAAAACCCTTGCAGAGTGGAACGGAAATAATAGAAAGATTCCAATATTTCTAAGCCAATCAATATCATATCTTCTTATCTGCCTATTTTGAGCCATTCAATTTCCCCCTTGACATTTGCTTCTTCATCAAATTTTACAGGTGAAAAGGCATATAGAATAGTGGGTTTTGGTGATTTTATTGAAAATAATGACATTAATGTCAGGGTGATACAGGACTTTCCCGAAACATACACTCTTCTAAGGAACGTATTTCAATTTAGACATTAGGGAGAGGGAAATATGAACTTCGAGATGCAAAAAGCCAATATGCTGGCAGAAGAGATAAATGGTTTTATTCAATATGTCCAAAGATGTTATAAAGTGGAGAACAGCCTTAATCCAAACAAAGATAAAATATATCAAATTAAACTTTGGATGGATGATTTTAAGTTTCACATATTAGCCGATGAACTCCACAGAATAAATCAGTATTCCTGGGACGAAAAGTACACTTTCTATCTAGTTGACCAATTTCAACAAGGGATTAACATTATTGATGAATACGTAACCAATAACTACAATGACTTATTTCTCTTTACCGCTAGACTATACACGCTTAAGAACCTCATTCAACTATTACAAAAGTAAGGAACAGATTATTGAATCCGCATGCTACATAGCAATTAATCAATAGACGAATCAACCAAGGATGGAAATTAGTGTTTTGATTGGTTAACTCCTACCACTATATTAGTTTATATAGTAAAATAAGATGAATGTATAGCAATAGCAATGATAAATTTAGATAATGTGGAGGATCTAAGGTGACCTATCAATTAAATAACAGATTTAAAATGTTTACATTGAATTCAAATCAAACACTTGCAGCTGAGATGGCTGAGCTTTTAGGCTGTGAGCTGGGCAAATGCTCTGTTACGAAATTTAGTGATGGTGAAATTCAAATTCATATTGAAGAAAGCGTTCGCGGAAGTGAGGTATTTATTGTTCAATCTACTTCCTCTCCAGTTAATGAAAATGTGATGGAGCTTCTTATCATGATTGACTCCTTGAAACGGGCATCTGCTAAAGCGATTAATGTTGTTATTCCATACTATGGGTATGGACGCCAAGACCGAAAAGCTCGTTCACGAGAACCAATTACGGCTAAACTTGTCGCAAACCTTTTGGAAGCTGCCGGAGCAACAAGAGTGCTGACAATGGACCTTCATACACCTCAGCTTCAAGGTTTTTTTGATATACCGGTTGAACATCTGTTTGGTGTTCCAATCCTTACACAGTATTATGAAAATAAAGGATTAGACAATATTGTCGTTGTTGCTCCGCATAATGGCAGTATCGGAAGAGCAAGAAAAATGGCTAAGCTATTACATTCTCCACTTGCCCTGATTGATAAAAGAAAACTAGAAGAAAATGAGATTGAAACCTTTTTTGTCATTGGTAATGTTGAAGGGAAAAATGCCATTATTATTGATGATCTAATTGATACTGCTGAAACCATCACCTCAGCGGCTCAGGCGCTGGCAGAAAATGGTGCAACATCCATCTATGCCGGATGTACACATCCTGTATTCACAGCACAGGCGATTGAAAAAATAGAGCAATCACCAATTAAAGAATTAGTGGTAACAAACACGATTGTGTTACCAGAAGAGAAAAAAATTGAAAAAATAAAAACAATATCTGTCGCTCCATTGCTTGTAGAGGCAATTGACCGGATTCATAACGAGAAAGCGGTAAGTCCTTTATTTGAATAAGATTTTTCTATGCATCCAGTAGCCAACGCTAAGTAAAGAAGATAAAAAATACAATGCCGATCTCCTAGCAAGTGTAAGGAGGTTGGCATTTTCTTATACCGCTGTTTGTTGTATATAAATGATTTTGGAGTTGAAAAGATGAGCAGTATTTTTGCAAAATGGTATGACATTTTTATGAAGCCTTTGGAAAAGAAGAAATTTAAACAAATTCGAAAGAAACTTTTGGCCAACGCTACGGGAAGCGTCCTTGAATTGGGTTCAGGCACTGGAGTGAATTTTCCCTATTATACTTCTGCTGAAAAAGTTACAGCGGTAGAACCAAGCTTACATATGATTGAGCAATCCATTTCCAAACAAAAACAATCGGTTATTCCAATTGAAGTGGTTCAGGCAGTTGCAGAGGATTTACCATTTAAGGCAGATATGTTTGATACAGTTGTAGCCACGCTCGTATTTTGTACGATTCCAAATCCGGAAAAAGCAATCTTGGAAATGAAACGAGTATGTAAACCTAATGGAAAAATCCTCCTATTTGAACATGTGAAAATGGAAAATCGCATACTTGGGACCATTCAGGAGCTGTTAACACCTGTTTGGAAAAAAATTTGTGATGGATGCTGTTTAAATAGAAATACCATTAAGCTATTAAACGGACATGATATTATGATGACGAGGGTGCAAAAATACTCCAAGGATTTATTTGTTTTGGTAGAGTCTGTAAATAAGAAGTAAAGAATAAGATGAGGAAGATGGTTTTCATTAGAAAGGCGGACCGAGTGATGTCTTATCATGCTGACGATGCAAAGGCTATAGAAATTCGACCAGATTGGCTCCAAAGTTATATAGATTCCCCTGAAAAACAAAGACAGTTATATAAACGGACATTGATTATTGTTGTTCTCTCACAAATCTTTGGTGGTGCTGGGCTTGCTGCGGGCATTACTGTTGGTGCCCTGATTGCTCAAGATATGCTCGGCACTGATCAATTTGCGGGTGTTCCAACTGCTTTGTTCACGTTGGGCTCCGCTGCTGCTGCGTATATTGTGGGGCGGCTATCTCAACGGTTTGGACGCCGCTCAGGGCTAGCCGCCGGATTTTTGACAGGCGGAATTGGCGCTATCGGTGTTGTGATTGCTGCAATAACCAATAATTTTCTATTACTATTTGCCTCTCTATTAATCTGTGGCGCCGGATCAGCAACCAATCTGCAAGCACGCTATGCGGGTACCGACATGGCTAGTTCAAAACAGCGGGCAACAGCCATCAGTACTGCTATGGTTTCCACCACGTTTGGAGCCGTTGCTGGCCCCAACATGGTGGAGGTAATGGGGGAATTTGCCACGTCAATTGGGATTCCCGCATTAGCGGGCCCCTTCATTCTGGCTGCCACAGCTTTTATTCTAGCGGGTTTGGTGCTTTTAGTATTCCTGCGTCCCGACCCTCTTGTAGTAGCTAATGTCATTGCGCGAGTGAAAAGCAAAGAAGAGGTAAATCTATCAATAGAGACCCCTAGGGACACTCAAGAAATAAATAATCACGGAGTTGTTTTGGGAACTGTCCTAATGATTGTAACTCAGCTGGTTATGGTAGGCATTATGACCATGACTCCAGTCCACATGAGGCACCACGGTCATGGATTGAGTGACGTGGGAATGGTCATTGGTATTCATGTAGCTTTCATGTTCCTGCCGTCCTTTTTTACCGGTATTCTCGTTGATAAAATTGGTCGTTCGGCAATGGCAATTGCCGCTGGTATTACTTTGCTTGCTGCCGGAGTGATTGCAGCTTTTTCAACTGCAGATTCCATGGCAGGCATCATCACCGCTCTCGCATTGCTAGGGCTAGGCTGGAACTTTGGCTTGATTTGCGGCACAGCGCTTGTTGTAGACTCAACTCTTCCCACCACGCGTGCTAAGACCCAAGGAACGGTAGATGTGTTGATTGCATTAGCCGGTGCGACCGGAGGAGTACTTTCGGGTATGGTAGCCGCTCACTCTAGTTATGCTGTACTTTCACTTGCTGGAGGTTTCTTATCATTATTGTTGATTCCGGTAGTTGTTTGGTCTCGTAATAAATAATTCCTGGTTAACGGTACGATAAAATGCTGTTCTATCGCGGAAAAAGGAGCAGGCATTATTTTAGAAAAGGTGGTTACCTAATAATATAATGGTCAAGTAGGGAATAATAGTTTTCGGAAGGAGTTGTTCCAAATGGCACAATCATTAGAAGGTAAAGTTGCAATTGTAACGGGTGCTGGAAGAGGAATTGGTAAGGCGATTGCGATTGCATTAGCAAATGAAGGGGTAAAGGTCGGTTTGCTGGCAAGAACAGAAGCTGCATTAAAGGAAGTCGCAAGCGAAGTGGCTGGTTTGGGAGTGAAAGCAGCATATGCAGCTGTTGATGTTTCATCATTAGAACAGGTAAATCAAGCCATTGAAAAATTGACGAACGAATTAGGGACAGCAGATATTCTGATTAATAATGCCGGAATAGGAAAATTTGCGACACTTTTAGAAATGGACCCAGAAGAATGGAAGAAGATCATTGATGTTAATATTATGGGAACATATCATGTTACCCGTGCAGTTCTTCCACAATTAATTGAAAAAAATGGCGGCGATATTATTAATATTTCATCTACTAATGGGTTGAACGGTGCAGCCACATCTAGTGCATATAGCGCCTCTAAATTTGGTGTAATCGGTTTAACTGAATCATTAGCGCAAGAAGTCCGCAGAAACAATATTCGGGTGACGGCCTTAACTCCTAGCACAGTAGCTACAGAACTGGCTGTCAAAACCAATTTAATTGCTGAAAATAATGAAGACAAGTATATGCAGCCAGAAGATATTGCCGAATTTATTGTTTCCCAATTAAAATTACATCCACGAGTTTATATCAAAGCAGCCAGCCTTTTGGCAACCAATCCATTTTAATCCAAAACGAAGTCAGCTCTACTGACTTCGTTTTTTTATGTTGTTGTCTTCGAGAAAAGTCAGGGAAAATCTTCTTCAAGATTGTTTGTTGTTATTTTCTAAAATGGCTAAGCGGATAAGCTTCACTTTAATATCTTTGCTTAATGAAAGCCATTCATGTTTATTAATTCTCATGATCCATCCCTCCATTTATTTGCAACTATATTTCATCTTCCTAGTATTCGTTTACCCAAATATTTCAAATTTCTAAACCTTTAATCCTTTTTCATTTTCTTTTATTTTTCTACATTTTTTTCATTCTTCCCTTTTAATAGAAAGGTAATTAAATGTATGAAAATGATTAAAACAATCAATGTTGTGGTAAACAAACAAAAAGATAGGAGATGATCGGATGAATGAACAAAAACACAGCTATTATATTAATATCCAATCACAGGAAATTTTCAGAGGTCCTCTCGATGGAGAGTGGGATTTTAAAATCGAAGCAACGGAATCTCAAGTGGCTGTCATTGAACGTCTATTTGACCGTAATGACATAACAGATTGGGAAAGCTATTTTCGATCCCATATTCCTTTTCTAGAGTATCACCACCAGCCTCAAAATATGGAATATGATCGGAGATTGGTGCTGATCTATACCATCCTTTTTTACTTGGGTGACGCAAACAGCCGTGCACATATTAGAGATATGGGAATATTAAATGAGGAAATTGCTAATGATCATTGCAAGAGATTTTAAACTTGCTTGCACATTATTCCTTTTTGTTTATTTCATTTCACAAAGGGGTATTAAATTGAAAATTATAGATTAATAGGAGGAAAATAAGATGAACAATGGAAAACACCCAAGCAAAATACCTGCACAGGAGCAAAACCAGCAGCCGGGAATACAAAAGGATATGACACCAGTCCCGGAAACCATGAATCCCAAATACAAGGGTAGTGACAAGCTGAAAGGGAAGAACGCTATTATTACGGGTGGAGATAGTGGGATAGGGCGAGCAGTATCTATTGCTTTTGCAAAAGAAGGAGCAAATGTTGTAATCATGTATTTAAGTGAAAACCATGATGCGGAAGAAACGAAACAACTTGTCGAGGAACAAGGAGTAAGATGCCTATTACTTTCAGGGGATATCGGTGATGAAACCTTTTGTCAGGAAGCTGTTCAACAAACAGTAGATGAACTAGGCGGACTTGATTTATTAGTGAATAATGCAGGGGAGCAGCATCCTCAGGAAAGCATTGTTGACATTTCCACAGATCAGCTGGAAAAAACGTTTCGAACAAATATTTTCTCCATGTTTCATTTAACAAAAGCGGCATTACCACACCTTAAGGAAGGGAGCGCCATTATTAATACGACATCAATTACAGCCTACAAAGGACATCCAACGCTTGTCGATTATTCCGCTACAAAAGGGGCAATCACGTCTTTCACTCGTTCTCTTGCCATCCAGTTAGCGGAAAAAGGAATCAGGGTGAATGGAGTCGCTCCGGGACCAATTTGGACTCCACTCATTCCATCTACTTTTACGGAAGAAGAAGTAAGTAAATTTGGGCAAGACACATTGATAAAGCGACCAGGGCAGCCGGAAGAACTTGCTCCAGCTTATGTATATCTTGCTTCCAACATCGATTCTTCCTTTGTAACGGGGCAAATTCTCCATGTGAATGGTGGAACTATTGTAAATGGCTAAATGGCAAATTAAAAAACAACGCGGTTAGTTCTATGTGAGGAGGACTGAGCCGCAGTGGTTCGATTTTACAGTTTTGTACGAAGACTTAAAAGTTCAGGGAAAAATGATTGGTCAAGAACCTTTTTTAGATAGGTTACACCGGATGATCCTCCAGTACCTTTCTTATGACCGATAATTCTTTCTACTGTGGACATGTGGTTATAGCGCCAGAGCTGCTGCTGATGACCAATGTCTACTAGCTTTTCTGCAAGCTCATATAAATTCCAATATTGACCGGTGTTGCGATAAACGGTCAGCCATGCCTCTTCAACACTTGGATCGGGTTCATAGCTTTGAGACAAGTCCCGATTAAGAACGTTTTTATTAATTGGTAATCCATGGGCGGAGAGTGCTGTGATGGCTGCATCATAAATACTTGGTTCATGCAGTGACTTCAACATAGTTTCAGATAGCCCTATTTGGTGTTTATAAACCGCCAAGGTGTTAGCATTTTTTTGTCCAAGTGCAAACTCAATTAGGCGGTTTTGATAGGATTGGAATCCGGAGGAATGCCCAAGTTTACCACGAAACTGCATATAATCTGCAGGGGTCAGAGTTGTAAGAACGTTCCATGATTGGATGAGCTGTTGCTGAATTCTAGATACGCGCGACAGCATTTTAAATGATGGCTCCAGATCGTTCTGAAGAATACACTGAATCGCAGCATTCAATTCATGGAGAATAAGCTTCATCCATAATTCGCTTGTTTGATGTATGATTATAAACAGCATTTCATCGTGGTGATTCGATAGGCGCTGCTGGCTTGAAAGAATAGTTTCAAGGTGAAGGTAATCGCCATAAGACATATTTTTTTGAAAATCAGTTTGAATTTCATTTTCTAGTTCTGAAGTCTTTTTTTCCTCTCCATTTTCTTGGTTCCTCATTAAACTCATCCCCCTTAATATTAGTTACTATAATATGTGAGTTTTAAATTATATAGTAATAAATTTAATGATTAGCTTTGTGATGATGATGGTATTATATGTTGCTTTGGCTAGTGTTTTCGTATCACAATGGAATAAACGAAATATTGTAGGTGGAAAATCAACATAATTGACAGCAAAAACCTCCATTGATATATTGGTTTTATGAAAACAATAAAAACGATTGAGCGTCCTGTGTTAAGAGATCAAGTATATGAATCTTTAAAAAAAGCAATTATTACATTGGAATTAGAACCTGGACAACGAATATTAGATAAAGAATTGGCGATTGAATTTGGAGTCAGCAGAACACCTGTTAGGGAAGCGCTGAAAAGACTAGAGGATGAAGGGCTTGTTGAATCGCTGCCAGGTTCCCAGACTAGAATTACCAAAGTTAATTTGGAAGAGGCTAGAAACGCATTTACAGTTGTTGCCACCTTAAATAGTCTTGCTGCACGTCTTGCTGTTCCACTAATGACAAACGAAGATATACATTTAATGGAACTTTGCAATAGTCAGTTACATGATGCATTAACTAGAAAGGATGTTGTTTGTGCTGTAGAGGCAGATGATCAATTTCATCTAGTTCTATTAAAGGCTTCAAGGAACTCGGAAATTGAATTAGCCCTAGAACGAATCATGCCTAAGATTCGAAGATTAGAGTTCTCTAAATTCAGTTCATTTGACGGTCAAACTTCCCTCAAGCAGCATCAGGAAATCATTTTAGCTTGTAAAGGGAAAAATCATAACCTGGCTTCCACTCTTGTAGAGGAGAATTGGTTAAGTTTGGGCAGGGTATTAGTTGGAGATCAGGAAATCGAAGAACAATGAGTTATGCGTAGAGTACATATTCAGGTGTACTCTTTTTTATTTCCATATAAATTGACGAAATTATCAAAAAATGGATTGACCACCAAAGTGATATGCGATATATTGGTTTTAAGTAATGGGCCAATTCACTTTACATACCGTTCTTATTGAAAAAAGATGTGTGTCAACCGCTCATGAGGCAAGCGAATTGGTTATAGTCTATGTCCCTTCTCAAAAAGTCTGAGGTTTTTAGAGGTAATCTTGTAAAATAACAAATTGGGAGGAATCACAATGAGTTCAATCACAACTAAAACGGATACTTTTGAAGTACATGATGAAAAGGTATTAAATTGGGCAAAGGAAATCATTGAAAATAGCTCTTCTCCAAGATTGATTCAGAAGGAAATTATTGATGCGGTTGATAGAAATTCCATTTGGAGGGGGCAGGAGTGCCTCAATTTATTAGCCCCGGAAGCCCCAACAAGTCCAACCGTTCGCCAATTGTTAGCATCCGAAGTAGGTACGAGAGCTGCAGAAGGGCATATTGGACCTACACAAAGGTGGTTTTCCGGTACCAAATATATCGATGAAATTGAATCATTATGTGTGGAGCTATTAAAAAAGGTTTTTAATTGTAATTACGCAGATCACCGTCTTGTAGCAAGCATGATCGGAAACATGACCGTTTATGCTGCCATGACAAAACCAGGAGACAATATTTTGACGATTGCTCAGCCTTTAGGGGGACATTCTAGCAATCGTTATGACGGACCTGCTGGGATTCGAGGATTAAATATTTATGATGTTCCGATGGATCCGGTTGATTTGGTGGTTGATCTCGATGAATTTGCAAAAATAGCAAGACAGGTGAAACCTCGCTTGGTAACGCTTGGTGCCTCTATGACTCTTTTCCCATTCCCGTTAAAAGAAATGTCAGAGATTGTCAGTGAGTGGGGAGGCAAGATTTTCTTTGATGGTGCTCACCAGCTTGGCCTTATTGGGGGCGGACAATTCCAGGATCCATTAAACGAGGGAGCATGCATTATGACAGGTTCAGCTGGCAAAACCTTCAGTGGTCCGCAAAGCGGTATCATTGTTTGGAATGATCCGGAGCTTACACAACCAGTTTGTGACACGATTTTCCCAGCATTAGCGGCCACACACCAAGTAAACCGTGTTGCTGCATTGGCTGCTTCAGCGGCTGAATTCCTTGCATTTGGAAAAGAGTATATGGCACAAATTGTCGCCAATTCCAAAGCACTAGCAAAAGCGCTGCACAATCGAGGAATCAATGTACTTGGTGCGCATAAAGGTTTCACAGAAACACATCAAGTGATTCTTGACGTTAAACGTTTTGGCGGAGGCTTAGAAGTTGCCCATAAGTTAGCTAAGGCAAATATTATTACCAATAAAAATCTAATTCCAAGTGATAAACCAGAAGATTGGGATTTTCCAAGTGGACTACGGATTGGAACCATCGAAATTACACGTTTAGGAATGAAAGAAGCAGAGATGGACATTATTGCAGACAATATTGTCCGTGTGCTGGAGGATCAAGAACCAGTCGAAACGATTCGCAAGCGTATCATTGAAATGCGGTCTGGTTATCAGAAGATTCATTACTGTTTCGATTAATAGGAGAGACGGTCAGAACATGGTAAAATAAAGTTGGAACAGATATTATTGAGATCATTTTAGGAGTTTTCAAATGGACACACGAACCAAATGGAATATGAAACATCAAGATCGCTTGAATGTTAGTAAGAAACCTATTCCCAATCCTAGATTAAAGAAACTGTCCCCATTTCTAAAGGGAGGGACTGCACTTGATCTGGCTTGCGGTCTTGGTGGAAACAGTTTGTTTCTGGCAAGGATGAATTATCAAGTTCAGGCAATGGATGTTTCGGATGTTGCCATTAACTATATTCAAGAGCAGGCTGCAAGCCATAAGCTTACCATCGCTCCAAGGGTATGTGACCTTACGGAATGGAAATATGGAGGTTGGGAGAACATTTCCTATGATCTAGTAGTTATAACGTATTACCTCGATCGCTCGCTTTTCAATATTGTGAAAAAAATCATAAATAAAAATGGTTATTTTTTCATGGAAACCTACTATCAATCACCGCAAACCGAAAATCAGGGAGTATCGAATCAGTACAAATTAAAGCCGAAAGAGTTATTAAATGAATTTGAGGATTGGACGATCCTTTTTTTTGAAGAAAATGAAACGGAGTGCAGGCAAACCATTTTTTGTCAGAAACGATGAAAGGGCATGGCATTTTTAGCAATAACCGCGCAGTTGATAATTACAATGACAGGGAACCACACGGATTAATTCATAATAAAAAAATAGTAAAATAAAAAATGCTGCAGTCATAACCAGGCTGCAGCATTTTCTTTTTTATAAATACGGACTTTCATGTTTAGCTTTGAGACGGTTCCAACGGCGTTCTACTTCATCATCAAACATTTGCAGCATCACATTGCTTTCTTCTTTTAGTAAATGCTTCGTTTTCCCCATCAGCTTCAACCACTCCGATACAGCTAAGCGTTTCTTTTTAGCTTCTGGATCATAAGTAATGGTTGTGATTCCTCGTTCGACCTCATAAAGAGGGAAGAAGCAGGAGTTAACAGCAGCCTCTATGATTGTTTGGCCTAATTCATCCTTTGATTTCCAATTTAGTGGGCAGGTAATTAAAATTTTTCCGTAAACCAAGCCTTCATTTTTCGCATACCATTGTGCCTTCGCTGCCTTCTTTAACAGGTCGCGGTCAAACGCCTCCGTTCCGGTAAAAACATATGGAATATGAGTGGCCGCCATGATCTGCGCTGTATCCTTATGATGGAACGGCTTCCCATTCTGGAAGGAACCAACATTTGATGTGCTCGTCATATGTCCCATCGGTGTCGAATAGGAGAGTTGGCTGCCGGTATTCATGTAACCTTCGTTATCATATTCAAGGATAATCATTTTATGGTTACGCAATGCCGTTCCGATGGCAGGACCCATGCCAATATCCATGCCGCCATCGCCTGTCACCATCACAAAGGTAAAATCATCGCTCAGACCTAAATCTGCTAATTCACCGCGGCGTTTTCTTTCATGGAACATTTCCACAAGACCCGATAACGTAGCGGAGCCATTTTGGAATAGATTATGGATGTAAGTCGCTTTATGGGCGCTGTACGGGAACCCGGTCGTCACAACCATTGCACAGCCGGTATGGAAAAGTGCGACAATATCTCCTTCAATTCCTTTAAAAAACAACTCCAGTCCCGAGAAAATACCACATCCTGGACAAGCGCCGTGTCCGGAAGCTAACCGTTTGGGCTTTTTCGTCAAGCTCCGCATCGGAGGGATTTTAACCTTAAGCTCACCCGTATTTTCATCAGGCGTGACGGTGATGAGACCTGTGTTTAAATCTTCTTTTTTCATTGGATTTAAGACGCGTTTAGGTGCATATTCCGATCTGCCAGGATTATGTCCGAAGTAGTCAAACGACTTTTCCGTTATACCAGTATCAGCGGCTTCTTTTGCTAATTGGAAAAAGTGCTCGGCATCATCGGCGTAGAAATCTTTGCCACCTAAACCGTAAATCCGATTTATGACCTTTGTACTTACATTTCCTGCTGTTTGGAGCGCTGCCTTTACCTCAAGTGCCATATTTCCGCCGTGAGCTCCATAGGAGTCTGCACGATCACCAATCGTAACCGCTTTCACATTTTTTAACACTTCCGCTATTTGTTTTTGGGGGAAGGGGCGTATCATATTGGGTGAGATGACCCCGGCTTTTATTCCTTGTGAGCGAAGGCGGTCCACCACATCTTTACAAACCTCAGCAGCAGAATTCAGCATGAAGACAGCCACTTCTGCGTCATCCATCCGGTATAGATCAAGAACTGGATACTCGCGTCCTGTCAATTCCGCATATTCCTTTGAAATTCGCTCAAACACAGCCTCAGCTCTATACATAGCCTCAGATTGTTGATAACAGTTGTTGATATAATCGGGTTCATTCATATAAGGTCCGATCGTTACCGGATTCTCACGATCTAAGGCATGAGTAAAGCTTGTTGGTAATTCGCCAATAAACTTTTGAACATCTTCTCTCTTTTTTATAACATTTACACGTCTTTTTTGATGGGAGGTGAAATATCCGTCGTATGATACAATGACGGGCAGCCGGACTTCACTATCTTCTGCTAGTTTAATCGCGATGATGTTCATATCATAGACGATTTGCGGATCACGCGCCATTAAGATGGGCCATCCGGTGTTTAACGCGAAATATAAATCAGAATGATCTCCATGAATATTTAATGGTCCTGATACAGAGCGATTAACTAAATTCAACACCATCGGAAAGCGGGTTCCTGATTGAACGGGGAGCTGCTCAAGCATGTAAAGAAACCCATTTGCACTTGTTGCGTTAAATACACGACCTCCACCAGTTGATGCCCCATAGCAGATACCAGCTGATCCATGTTCGCCATCTGCAGGAATCAATACAATGTCATGTTCACCTTTGGCTTTCATCCCATCAAGGAACTGGGCAACTTCAGTGGAAGGAGAGATGGGAAAGTAGCCCATAACATGATAATTTATTTGATGGGCGGCATAAGCAGCCATTTCATTGCCGGATTCAAAAACAACACTTTGTTCAACTGACCCTTTGTGCATGGATAACTTTTCTTGATCTAAATTAATGGACATGAAGATCAGTCCTTTCCTTAATTTTGTGTTGCTAAATCAAATAGGTGCGGTACACGATTACTGTCTGCGTAGCCGTCATTGTATTCTCTTTCTCCTGATAATGCCTCGACAGGACAAGCGGTAACGCATTTCAAACAGCCTTTACAATATTGATAGTCAATTCCTTTAAGGAACATTTGTGGCCGGCCTCGTTTGTCTGCTTTTTCTTCCCATACAAAGCAAAAGTCTGGACAGGCGGTATCGCAGGCCGCACAATTAATACATTTATCTTCATGGAAATGCGGCAGCATCCCTGCACGAGAAATGCTTAAATCCTTTAAAATGCTGTTTCCAGGATTTGTGATTGTGCCGCCAATCGCTTGCGTTTGATAGCCAAGAAGCGGTTCTGCACGTGTAAATGGTTTAGGTTCGAACGCCTCATCGACCGAGAATATTTTGAATTCCACTTCATTGTACCCGCGCTCAAACGTACGGATATTGGGCTCCACAAAATACGGATACTTTTTCTCAAAGGTACGGCGAATCGTTTGTTTCATCGACTCAGGGTCTAAGAAGTCCAAAATCCGATAAAGCGCTCCCAACATGGCGGTATTGGCTTTTGTTTGTTCTTCCAAGGCAATTCCAGTTGCATCAATGATGGCTATTGTTCCACCGGGAATTTTCATAAGTTTCTTCAGTTCGTCAGGGGATTTTTGTGAATTCACTAAGATGGTACTGTCGGGATAAATTCCGCTTGTGCAATCAATGGTTTTAAATAGGGCATCATGGAAAATGCCGACAACGTGAGGGCGTTCAATGGGTGTAGTGTCTCTGATGTTTGTTTCCGGGTCGCAAAAGCGAATATGCGCTTTAACGGGAGAGCCTTTCTTTTCTGATCCATAGGATGAAAAGCCGACACCGTTTAGTCCATTTCCAACTACTCCATCCTCGGAAAGCATTTTTCCGGCTAAATTCGCTCCTAACCCGCCAATAGATTCCAGGCGAATCTCAAAAAAACCTAAGTCATTCATTTTTGGCAGTTTTGACAATCGTATTCCTCCTAACTATTAATTGTTTTTAATATTATAAATTTTCTATAAATTATTTCATTTTCATTGTAACAGGACTGAAAATGAAATACAACAGATTATTAAGTAAAAAAAATTTCACTTCAAAACCCTTGTTATTAAGCGGTTTTTGGATTGATATCATATATTGGTTTATTACAAAAAGAGTTTTGATATAGTACAGATTTTAAATGTTGTATAACAGTATTGATTGTTTTACGATAAATTAATTATGTTAACCAGTAATACATGCAACAAGACCAAACAGGAGACAAATCACTAATTACGGTCCCGTAGAACTTCTTTATGGTAAAATTAGTATAAAATGGCGGTTGCAAACCTCGGATTGCCCGCGGGTGGAAATAGGGAGGCAGAAGGAAGCATGAAAATTGTTATTGCTGGTGGTTCTGGATTTATTGGGAAAAAATTGACCGACCTCCTACTTAAAGAGGGACATACTATCGTTATCTTAACTAGGAAGAATCAGCAGACTTCGAGGGATGTATCGTATGTAAAGTGGCTGGAAGAAAGCACTGCTCCCGAAAATGAAATAAAAAATGCGGATGTATTTATAAACTTAGCGGGAGTTTCCATCAACGACGGCAGATGGAATGCAAACCATCAAAAACAAATATATGATAGTCGGATGCAAGCAACTGATGAGTTAATTAGAATAATTGCTTCCTTGAATGAAAAACCTTCCTTACTAGTCAATGCGAGTGCAATTGGCATTTATCCCTCTTCAGAAAATGCAGTATATACAGAAGAGTCCCTAAAAAGGGCAAATGATTTTCTTGGACAGACAGTAACGGACTGGGAGAACAAAGCAAAAGTAGTAGAGTCACAAAACATTCGAACCGTTTTCATGCGGTTCGGTGTGGTACTCGGTAAGGAAGGCGGAGCACTTCCGCTCATGGCACTGCCCTATAAATTGTACGCCGGAGGTACAGTTGGCTCGGGTGAACAGTGGGTGTCCTGGGTCCATGTGGAGGATGTAGTTCGAGCCATTTCATTTGCTATTGAAAATGATCATCTGAGAGGTCCTGTAAATGTCACTTCTCCATCCCCAACCAAGATGAAGGAGTTTGGAAAAACAATTGGTACTGTATTACATCGTCCACATTGGCTTCCTGTCCCATCATTTGCCATGAAAATGGCACTTGGACAAAAGAGTTCACTTGTTCTAGAAGGACAGTATGTTATCCCAAAAATCTTAATAAATGAAGGCTTTGAATTCAAGTTTCCTTCACTCCAATCTGCTTTGGAGGATTTGCTTACAAATTAGTCCGGATTGGCGTCTCCGTAACTTGGATTATCAAGAGTATTCATTGCTACCATTATCATTTGTACAGCGATCGAAGCCTTACAAGATTTTAAGAAAGCTAGGTTTCCCAATCGTGACATGTAACATCAAAAAGAGGTAGAATAGGGTGTTAAGCACATAGGGAAGAAACAACTGTATGGGGGAAGGGTTTATGGTTGGAGTAAAAACAGTAAAAATAGATGGTGAATGTATCTATATTTTTAACAGTGCTATCTATCTTTTTGAATCAAGCACGGGATTTACGTTGGAATTGGATATCATAGTAAGTGAAGTTACTGTAAAAAAGTATAAAAAAGAGGAAACCCTTATTATTGAGATTGAATTGGAGGATGGCCGTAATATTCATTCGATTATGCATGTAAAAATCCTTTCAGGCGGTTTGCCGCAGCTTAATTTATTTTGTGAGCTCGCTGACATTCAAGAGTTTGATGGATTACATAATGTAACCGAAAATGATGCTTGGTTTCCGAACATAGAAGAAGGCATTACATTAGAAGAAATAAGAAAAGTGGAAATGCCAATTGAAGAGGTCAGTTTAAAATTAAAACTGCCAATCGACCAGGTTGAATGGTTAAAGAGTCAAAAAAAACGACAATTAAATGAAATGTTCCAAGAATTCATATATGATAATTGGAAAAAAAATAATAGCTAATCCAATTAGATTTACATTTTTAAAGGGGGACTATCTTGGGTAAGCAGGGAATAATCTCATTAGGAGAAGCATTTGTAGACTATATTTCAATAGATAGAACGAATAATGAATATCAGCAGCTGCTAGGAGGCGCTACCGTAAATGTAGCAGTGGGTTCACGGAGACTTGGGATTCCAACCTATTATTTGTGTAAATTTGGTACGGATGAGATCAGTGAATTTGTAGAAAATGAATTAAGAAAAGACCGGATTGATACTGACTTTTCTATCCACTCTCCGAAGAAAAAAATCTGTGGTGTATATGTTCATATAAATGAAAACGGAGAACGATATTTCCATTCTTATTCGAACCCGACACCGGATGAAGTTCTATCGGCAGATGAATTAACGAGAGAGGTTTTTGAACAAGCTAAAATCTTTTATTTTGGTTCTGGAACACTTTTTCTGAATAAAGCAAAACAGACAACAGAAGCTGCAATCAAATATGCGAAAGAATCCCAAAATATGATTGCCTTTGATGCAAACATTCGTCCTAAGAGGTGGGAGAGCGAGGAACATTGCCGTAAAACAATTGCAGCATTTCTCAAACAGGCAGATATCGTTAAGCTTGCGGAAGATGAGTTGAATTTTTTAACAGAAACAGACTCATTAGAAGAAGGTATAGAAAAATTATCAACCTATCAAATTCCTTTTCTCTTCATAACGATGGGAAGGAAAGGGGCTTGTGCTGTAATCAATGGAAACAATATTTTTGTTTCTGCCCCGACGGTCAATGCCATCGATACAACCGGAGCAGGTGATGCCTTTATGTCAGCACTTTTATATTGTTTTCACGAACAAGGAAAGCCAGCCACTCAATCCCAATTAACAAATTATCTTCAGTTTTCAAATCATGTTGGTGCTGCTGCGACAACGGAAATCGGATCATTGTCCGCTAATTTTGATTTAACCGTTTGGAAAAAGCAATTCCTTTTTAAAACAAGATAATCTTGTCAAGACTGTAAAGGAAGACTTTAGCAGAGGATGGAGTTGCGCGAATGAAAACCCCTTTTGATTACCCGGAAATTTTCTATAACGAAGCCATTTTCTATTTAGAGGCTAAATGGGGACGCCGCTTAAGTGACCATGAGCGACATGTACTAATTGAAGGTTATCGTTTTGGCAGAATGGTCGAGGCAGAAAGTGAAATCAAGATTTTGTTTGCGAATTAATTCAGGAAGGAAGGGGGTGTTCCAAATCGGAACACCCCTTTTTCTGAAATCGACAAGTTAGTGCTCCTGTTGATTTCGTAACGATTGTTCAGCATAGGCGATTAGGCGTTTGGTCATTTCACCGCCGACTGAACCGTTTGCTCGTGCGGTCGTATCAGCACCCAGCTCCACTCCAAACTCGTTGGCGATTTCTTCTTTCATCTGATCCAAAACATTGCCTGCACCAGGAACCAATAGTTTGTTTCTAGCCATGATACATCACTCCCGACGAAGTTTTTTGAGCAATTTAGAATATTGCTCGACTATATTTTATCCTAATAATGAATTCAAATTCAGATAAGACCGTTACAAGACTTGGAAAACCCGCAATTTCAAGCAAACAAGCAGGAAAGAATAGACTTCCTTTATCCACAATATTTGTAAGGGTCCTGCGACTTTTGTCGTATTTTTGGGTTTAAAAGCGCCAAAATACAATTTTGGATGTATAATAAGGACTTGCATAAATTAAAGGAGGAATTACTTTGATGGAATGGACATTAGCCGGATTATTTTTACTATCCGCTATCTTACTAATTATATCACTAGTAAAATCTAATCGGTCAGCTAAGGCAGAACATGAACAAATTGATCTGATTCATATATCCACAATGAAAGAAATTAATGCCCTTCAAGATTCCATTCGAAATCTTGAGCTTGATCTGGAAGTGGTTACGAATGAGGCAGGGATTTCACTTTCTACTGAGGAAAAACAATTAAAGCGTGAGGTATTAGATTTATTTAGAAGAAATTACTCTGTTGCAAGCATTGCAGAAATGAAACAGATTACTGAAAATGAAATCGAACAGATTATTGCTCCTTATCAGCAGCAGGTAAGTGATGAAGGGAGTGCCGCTGCCAATGAGAATTAATTTACTGAGCAGCTTTGCAGGCGGAATATTGATTAGCACATTGATTTGCGGTGCTATTTACTTTGTTGACAAGAGTGACGGAAAGGCACCTGCCACCACAGCCAAATCAAGCACAACGGTAAAAATATCAGAAAATGAAATGAAAAAAGAGCTTGAAACGAAAGGATATGTCGTTCAATCCAAAACTGAATATGACAAGAATTTGAAGGATGCCAAGGCAGCAGTAGAAAAGAAAAACCCTTCTGAAAATAACGAACCTGCCAAAACAGTCACAAAAGTGATTGTGAATGTATCAGAAGGTATGACGAGCATTGACGTCGGCAAGGCACTAGTACAAGGAAACTTGGTGCAGGATGCATTTGCTTTTTCTCAGGATATCGAGCAAAAGGGGATAGAAAATCGTTTGCGTCCAGGGGTATATGTCGTGGACAGTGAAATGACTTACGATCAAGTGGTTGCGGCGATATATAAATAACCTCCGTTACCAAATAAGAAGCGAACAGTTTACAAACTGTTCGCTTTCCTTTTATCATTTATTAATTGAACCTCGAGCCATTTTCGTACATTATTGATAAACCAGATTCTCGTACTTTTTTGCAGGTCAGTAATGGTTATTGTTTTTTCGCCAATTTCACCATTATTTAGCAACTGCTCACGAAAAGTTCCTGCTAGTAAGCCGCTTTTTAATGGGGGTGTCCATAATAACCCATCTATTTCCAAGACAACGTTCCCATTTGTAAATTCAGTCAACTCCCCCTCATTGTTCCAAAGGAGCACATCGAACATATCGGCGGGTTTCCGTACCTGAAATTGTGAATAAATATCCCTGTTCGTCGTTTTATGGTAGAGGAAGATATTGTTCTTATCTACGGGTATATCAGCAAGCAGCACCTTCAAATCTGCCCCTGGATGTGTAATTATATTTCCTTCGATGGCGATGTCCCCATTTTTAGACATAAGGAGTCGTACCTTTAGCTCACCATTGCGATTTTTCATTGAAAATTTATCCAATGCCCTTTTTACATCCGCTAGATTGCACTGAAATCCGAAGTAGTTGGCTGAATTTTTCAAACGATTGAGATGTTCTACTAATAAGAAATAGGTTCCATTATTTAATAACAAACTTTCCAACAATTCAAATTCAGGTCTGTTCTCTTTAAGTAAACTTGCTTTGGCCAGGATTTCTTGATATTCCCCCTCAGTAGTGGAATCCCAAGTGATTCCTCCGCCAACACCATAGGTAGCTTGGCCAGATTGGTGTTCAATCATTACGGTTCTAATCGGCACATTAAAGATAGCCTCCTTTTCCGGTGTGATAAATCCAATCGCCCCGCAATATACCTCACGCGGCTCCTGCTCTAAGTCTGCAATAATGTTCATCGTGCTAATTTTTGGCGCACCTGTAATGGATCCGCATGGAAAAAGAGCTTTAAAGATTTCAACGAGTAGGGTATTGCTTGACACACGTGCATTGATCGTTGAAGTCATTTGATGAACGGTAGGGTATTGTTCAATTTCAAATAACTTTGTTACAGACACTGTTCCTGGTTCGGCGATTATGCCTAAGTCGTTTCGCAGCAAGTCGACAATCATCACATTTTCAGCACGATTTTTTTCTGAATGAAAAAGCCAATTGGCGTTTGCTTGATCCTCAGCTGCCGATTTTCCTCTTTTCGTTGTACCTTTCATCGGCCGGGTGGTAATTTTGTCATCTTTTAAGTGAAAAAACAATTCAGGTGAGGCGGATAAAATACTATGTTCACCGGTGTTGATGTATGCACTGTAATTGGAAGATTGTGCCCTTTTAAGATTTTCAAAAAAAGCGATATCGTCCCCTTGGAAATGAGATTTAAGACGTATCGTATAGTTTGTCTGATAAGTATCACCACGTTCTATCGATTCCTTTATAGATAGAATCGCTTGATCGTATTCCGCCATACTAATTGATGGTATCCATTCCGTGAGACTGTAGGTGGCGTTGCTGCTAAGCGATTGCGGCAATGGATTTTGAAAAATGCCAAACCATAAGAGAGGCATTTTACCTCCGCTTCTAACGCTATAAGCAGTATCGAAGGCAGCTGCACTCTCATAGGAAAGAAACCCTGCAGCATAATAACCGTTCTCAACAGCATCCTCAACTAGTTTAAGGCTTGGCAATACCTCATCGATTGTATACGCTGTAATCACCTTAAATGGATTTTGAAAAGTCAGCGGTTTTATTATACCGTTTGAATCTGCAAATTCAAAAGATAAGAGAGGCTTTTGTATATTCATTTTTACATTCCTTTTTAAAAAAATTCTCTAACATCTGTAAGCCGTTTTTCGTCAAGATAGACTCGGGGTGGAATTGAACGCCTTCCACTTTATATTGATTATGACGGATTGCCATTATTTCTCCATCCTCACTTCTTGCACTGATTTCTAGACAAGTTGGAAGGGTGGACTCATCGATGATTAATGAATGATATCTTGTTACCTGGAATGGAGATGGTAAATCACGAAAAATCCCATTTTGATCATGTGTAAGAGATGAGATTTTTCCATGCATCGGTTTTAAAGCTTTAATAATGATTCCACCAAACGCTTGCGCAATAATTTGATGCCCTAAACAAACCCCTAATATGGGGATTTCTCGATAAAATCTTTTCACAATATCTAAACATAGACCGGCTGAATCGGGATTACCTGGCCCTGGAGAAAGTAGAAGATAATCAGGCTTCATTTCTTCTATCATTTTTAGCGACAATTGATCATTCCGGATCACAACAACATCTTCGCCAATTGTTTGGATATATTGGACTAAATTGAACGTAAATGAGTCATAGTTGTCAATTACTAAAATCACTGGTTACTCTGGCTCCATTTCTATATTGTTTTTTTACGCTAAGCACAATCTCCATTTGAAGATTGGTATCAACCCTTTTCATGTTAAAGTGAAAATAGTCAGATGTAAATATTAATAGGGACTTTTTATTTTAATTTATCGTACCTCATGAATATTTATTATAGTAGAAAAATAATAAAGATGAAATCGCTTTCTTGATTTTACGTACTTGTTATTGTTGATATGACGATTGTCCTATATTTATCAATAATTACTAAGTTTTCAAAGTTTGTTCAATATTTCACAATGTATTATATAAAATTCATGTTATGATAAATACATAAAGAACAAGGAGTGATGATAGATGATGATTTGTGAATGGAAAACCTTCTCAACCGATTCTGAAACCTATACTCAAGAATTATTTGAAGAAACAGTGGGTGATGAATTCGAAGCCATGTTATTTAAAGAAAACGAAGAAATTCCTGCTTTTATTTGGACGGTAAATTACGTTATCATCGTCAAAAAATATTCAAAAGTCCTAACTGACATTTTATTTGAAAAAATTCCAAGAAATCCTGTTTGCGAGTAAAAAAGCTGCTGATATTTTTTTGATTACACATGTGAAATATTTCACAATTGGAGATTTGTGAATGATCAAAATATGTACTTTTAAACAATTGGAGGGAACAAACATGGCAGTGGTAGAAAAATCGCTAAAAGAAAAACAATCGGTGACCAACATGATTGATGCTTTGGTGGAAAACGGTCTAAAAGCATTAGAGGAATTTCGCAGCTTTGATCAAAAAATGATTAACCAAATTGTCAAGCAAATGGCCTTGGCGGGTCTTGATCAGCATATGCCCCTTGCAAAATTGGCTGTTGAAGAAACCGGAAGAGGGGTATATGAAGATAAAATCATTAAAAATATGTTTGCAACTGAATATGTCTACCATAATATCAAATACGATAAAACCGTTGGAATCATCAATGAAAACGAGCATGAGGGTATGATTGAAATCGCTGAACCTGTAGGTGTGGTTGCAGGGGTTACACCTGTCACAAACCCAACCTCAACTACGATGTTTAAATCACTTATTTCGATCAAGACGAGGAACCCTATTATTTTTGCCTTTCATCCATCTGCACAAAAATGCAGTAGTGAAGCAGCTCGTATCCTGAGAGATGCTGCAATCAAAGCGGGAGCACCGGAAAATTGCATTCAATGGATTGAAATCCCATCCCTTGAGGCTACACAAGCGTTGATGAACCACAATAAAATATCGATGATTCTGGCAACCGGCGGGGCTGGCATGGTCAAATCCGCATACAGTTCAGGAAAACCAGCCCTTGGGGTTGGACCTGGAAATGTCCCTTGCTATATTGAAAAAACGGCTCATCTTCATCAGGCGGTCAATGACTTAATATTATCCAAAACGTTTGATAACGGAATGATTTGTGCTTCTGAACAAGCAGTTATTATCGATAAAGAAATTTACTCTGAAGTGAAAGAGGAAATGATTGCGAACAATTGCTATTTCTTAAATAAGGGAAGAAAAAGAAAAGGTTGAAAAATTAGTCATCAATGAACAATCCTGTGCGGTAAATCCAAACATTGTTGGGATGGCTGCGTCCAAAATTGCCGCCCTAGCAGGTGTGAAGGTTCCAGAACACACGAAAATTCTCGTCGCGGAAATAAAAGGGGTCGGTCCCAAATTTCCACTATCAAGAGAAAAATTAAGTCCTGTCTTAGCCTGCTACAAGGTCAGCAGTCATGATGAAGGCTATAGAAGGGCAGAAGAGATGCTGGAGTTTGGCGGTCTAGGGCATTCCGCTGTGATTCATACCAATGATCAAACGGTCATCAAAGAGTATGGATTAAGGATGAAAGCAGGGAGGATTATCGTAAACGCTCCATCCTCCCAAGGGGCAATTGGTGATATTTATAATGGATATATTCCTTCCTTGACTCTTGGCTGCGGTTCATATGGCGGAAATTCAGTGTCCACTAACGTTGGGGCGATACATTTAATCAATATAAAAAAAGTAGCGAAAAGGAATGTCAATATGCAGTGGTTTAAAGTGCCGTCCAAAATATACTTTGAGAAAAACTCTACTCAGTATCTAGCAAAGATGCCGAAAATCTCAAAAGCATTTATTGTCACTGACCCCGGCATGGTGAAACTGGGCTATGTTGATAAGGTGCTTTACTATTTACGGAAGCGGCCAGATTATGTCCACTGTGAGATTTTTTCTGAGGTGGAACCAGATCCATCCATTGAAACAGTGATGAAAGGCGCAGAAAGGATGGCGAAATTCCAGCCGGATGTCATAATTGCTCTTGGCGGTGGTTCAGCAATGGATGCTGCTAAAGGAATGTGGTTGTTTTATGAATTTCCTGATACCGAATTCTTTGGCTTAAAACAAAAATTCCTGGATATTCGCAAACGAATCGTAAAATATCCACGTCTTGGAGAAAGGGCGCAATTCGTTGCCATTCCTACGACTTCCGGTACAGGATCAGAAGTAACCTCATTCTCCGTGATTACCGATAAGGAATCAAATACGAAATACCCGCTCGCTGATTATGAATTGACACCAGATGTGGCGATTATTGATCCCCAGTTCGTCATGACGGTACCAAAACACATTACAGCCGATACAGGTTTGGATGTATTAACACATGCGATAGAAGCGTATGTATCCTGTATGGCCAATGACTTTACAGATGGCCTGGCGATGAAAGCAATCCAATTGGTCTTTGAATACCTGCCAAGAGCCTACAAAAATGGCAGTGATGAAGAAGCACGTGAAAAGGTTCATAATGCTTCAACAATTGCGGGTATGGCATTTGCAAATGCCTTTTTAGGAATAAACCATAGTCTAGCTCATAAACTAGGAGCTGAATTCCATATTGCGCATGGACGTGCGAATGCGGTACTTTTGCCGCATGTTATTCGCTACAATGCCACAAAACCGAAGAAATTTACCGCATTTCCAAAGTATAACCACTTCAAAGCAGATAAACGTTATGCAGAAATTGCTAGAACTTTAGGTTTCCCTGCAAACACAACTGAGGAAGGTGTTGAGAGTCTCGTTCAGGCTATCATTCAATTAGCCAAAGAACTAGAAGTCCCAATGAGTTTAGAGGCAAACAATATCGATCAAGCCGACTTCGAAAGCAAAGTTGATTTCTTAGCAGATCGTGCGTTTGAAGATCAATGTACAACTGCCAATCCAAAGCTTCCGTTAGTTACAGAATTAGCGGAGATTTACCGATTAGCGTATAAAGGAATGTAAACCATTTTTGGGTTCAGACCACTGGTGCAGCAATGTTTTAAACGCCGGGGGTCTAGCCCATTTTTAAATAAAAAAATAGCAATGGCATAACTAACGATGTATACTAATTATTGTATTTTTACAATTCGAAAATATCCAAGCAGGTGGAATGATGGGAAAAACAATAGTAGAAAAACTAAATCTACAGAAATATAAAAAAATAGCCGTACTACATTTACCCTATGGTGCTGATTATTTGGCAGAACTCACTGGTTATGATAATGAACTGCGCGAACATTCATATGATCTTATTTTTGCCTTTGTATTAGATATGGCATCTTTACAGGAACTTGTAAAAAAGGTCATTGATAAAAATTATCTAAATAAAAACGGCTATATGTATGTGGCTTATCCAAAAAAGGGAAATAAAATCTATCCAACCTTCATTCATCGTGATGATTTGTTAAGCGGGATAGGTGCAGATCAAGATGGCTATATTGGGACAAGCACGATCAAATTTTCTCGTATGGTCGGGTTAGATGAGGTTTTTACGGTGGTTGGTCTGAAAGAAGATTCAAAATCCAAAAATCAAACATCTCCGAAAGCGAGTCAATGTGTGGATGATTATATTTCCTATATTCCAGTGGTAGAAAAGGATTTACAGGATACACCGGACTTACTTGCCTTCTATCAATCACTTACCCCTGGGTACCGTAAAGATTGGGCTCGATATGTATACAGTGCAAAACAAGAGGTAACAAAAGCAAAACGACGCGAGGAAATGAAAATGATTCTCGGAAAAGGTTACAAGAGCCGCGAGTTATATCGAAGCGGAAATTAAAAGTCCGCTGACATATTACCTGTTTAAAATTATGTCTCATAATTTAAGATACAAAGACATTAACTTAAACAGGGGGTGTTTGCGATGAATGAGCACGAGGGCAGAAGGGGACAGCAGCAAAATACCCAATTTCCCTTGAAAGTCTCTTATTCACGAACAAACAAAATCGTTTTGGGTGCTGTCTTCACTGCTCTGGCAGCAATCTTTCAGTCAGCTGGTGTTTTTGCTGGCATTGGTTATGCATTAAGTATTTTAACCACCTTGCCAATTGTCCTTTCATGTTTGATTTCTTTAAGGATTGGAATTATGTCATATTTTAATACTATATTATTATTAATGATTTTCCTGCCTAGCGAGCTGTTTGTATTTCCTTTTACAACTGGATTATTAGGGATTAGCTTAGGGACAGCATTTAAGTTTTGGAAGAATTGGCTGTCAATCACCGTGTTTGGTGGCAGTTCACTAACAGCAGGGATCATGGCTTTATTATATGTTTTTCGTTTTCCTGTCTTAGGCCCAACCGTTTCTCATACCTTTAATAGTAAGGTAGTCCTATTAATCTTTCTGTTTTCATTAGTTTATAGTTGGATTTGGATGGTCCTAGGCAAGAAGGCAGCAAGGTTATTGATGAAATCTACGATTGTGAAAAAATAAGGCTGCCTAGCCCTTTGGGGGAATTGGCAGCCTTGTTACGTTTATTATTTATCGAGCATGTTAACCGGTAAAATCCCTTTTAGTGCTGACTCTTCGTCATTCGTTAACGGAATTAACGGCAGGCGGACACCGCCAACATTGACTCCAGTTAGATTCAAGGCCGCTTTAACCGGTGTTGGGTTTGGTGCAGCAAATAGGGCTTTCATGAGCGGGAGAAGATGCCGATGTGCTGATGCTGCCTCCTTCAAATGCCCATTTTTAAAATTAGTCACCATTTCCTGCATTTCATTACCAATGACATGGGAAGCAACAGATATAATTCCTGTACCGCCAATCGCTAAAATGGGCAATGTTAGTCCATCATCGCCACTGTAAAGCGTAAAATCTTCAGAAGTTTGACTTATAATTTCTGCGATCGCATCTAGATTGCCGCTTGCTTCTTTGATGGAGACAATATTGTTAATGTTTGAAAGCCGGACAATAGTGTCCACATCCATGTTGATGCCAGTTCGGCCCGGGATATTATAAAGCATTACCGGCAAAGAAGTTGATTCGGCGATGGCTTTAAAGTGTTGGAATAACCCTTCTTGGGATGGCTTGTTATAGTAGGGAACAACAAGCATAATCCCGTCAACGCCAGTCTCCTCCGCAAGTTTTGTAAGGCTAATTGAAGCCCTTGTGTCATTTGATCCCGTACCTGCAATGACCGGAACTCTTCCATTTACAATTTCAACCACAAATTTAAATAAAGCGACTTTTTCCTCGGTTGTTAAGGTAGGGGACTCACCTGTTGTCCCAGCAACAACCAATCCATCGGTTCCATTTGCAAGTAAATGATTCACTAAATTCCGTGTTGCGTCAAAATCAATTTCACCATTTTGATCAAATGGAGTCACCATTGCAGTTAATACTTGGCCAAAATTCATCATTCTCACCCTTTTTCATTTTTTTAGAAATTAGAGGGGCAGAGGCCACTTTTTTATCAACGCAAAAAAGCAGCAACGAGGGTACGCTGCTGCAGTAGAAACATAATATAAAACAAAGTTCCTATGCGTGAGATAGCCCTCCATATAGTTTCCTATATGACAATTCTGTGCTTATTCAACAACAGAACCAGCTTCAAGATGAATGAGTTCTTGGAAGCTTCGGCAAATTCCCCTTTCCACCATTCTCAGTGGATCTCATCATCCTCAAAAAGTGTACTAATGGTCTTTGCGCCTCTATCCTCACTTCAAAAGGTATTGAAGTAAGAAAGTATTTAATTGATTTCTAATCTAACAGATAATTCATTATTATTCAAGTGATTTGTCCAATTGAAACGCTTTAATGAACAGCAAATTTATAATATTTCAATTTTTTGTTATCATTATATGGGGTATCATTCGTCATAAAATGTGAATGAACTAGTAAAGTACAGATTGGACAACTAAAATGAGCTTAAGAAAACTAAATGAAAAGGTGTTATATGGAAAAGGTAATTGTGATAGGAGCAGGGATTCTCGGTGCCTCCACCGCTTATCACCTTGCTAATTTAGGGGTAAAAGTTACTTTAATTGACCGCCACGACCGTGGACAGGCAACAGATGCGGCTGCAGGGATTGTTTGTCCTTGGCTTTCGCAGCGACGGAATAAAGCCTGGTATAGCCCGGCAAAAGGGGGAGCGCGCTATTATCCTGAATTAATTGCTCAATTGGAAGCAGAGGGCGAAAATGATACAGGGTACAAAAGGGTTGGAGCCATTAGTCTTCATACAGACAGTAATAAGCTGGAGCAGATGGCGGAGCGCGCCGAAAAACGCCGGGAGGATGCCCCGGAAATTGGTGAAATATCCATTTTGTCACCTACGGAAACGAAAAGTCTATTTCCACCGGTCTCAGAGGTGTTTGGTTCCGTTCATATAAGTGGTGGAGCACGAGTAAATGGCAGAGCTTTACGGGATTCGCTGGTCCATACTTCAATAAAGAATGGAGTGACTATCCTGAGAGGGAATGCTGCGATTATTTATGAAGGAAATCGAGTTATTGGGATTAGGCACGAAGGAACTCTTTTGTTGGCGGATCAAGTAATTGTTACGGCAGGGGCGTGGTCAAAAGAACTTTTGCAGCCACTGGGCGTGGAATTCTTAGTCAAACCACAAAAGGCACAGATTGTTCATCTGGAATTGCCTGAAACGGATACAAATTCATGGCCGGTTGTCCTGCCACTCCATAACCAGTACATCCTTACCTTTGAAAATGGCCGGGTAATCGTGGGTTCCACACATGAAAATGAAGCTGGATTTGACATTCGAGTAACGGCCGGTGGTATTCATGAGATCTTAAACCAAGCCTTAGAGGTGGCACCAGGTCTATCGAACGGTACTTTACTTGAAACAAGGGTGGGGTTTCGACCTTTCACCCCGGGTTTTTTACCAGTGGCAGGGCCATTACCACATTTCGAAGGAATTTATGTTGCCAATGGACTTGGCGCCTCAGGGCTAACTAGCGGACCATATCTTGGTGCAGAGATAGCTAAGCATGTGATGGGTAAACAGACAGAGATTGATTTTGGTTCCTATGCCGTATCGGGAGCTCTTTAAAGACAGTATTTATTATTTTAAAAAATAAAAAGAGGAGCCGCCAAGATAAATTGGCGCTCCCACCTAAAAGCCCTATTACTCGACCGTAACCGATAATGATTTAACTAAGACCGACGGAGAACCAACTGGTGTAAGCGGGAAGATTAGATCCTCACCAATTTCTTCGACATCCTTTAATAATTGATAGAAATTACCGGCGATGGTCATTAAATTTACCGGATATTGAATCTTCCCATCAGCAACATAGAATCCATTTGCAGCGACGGAAAAGTCACCAGAAACCGTATTTGCCCCGGAATGCAAGCCCGATAGACTAGTTATGAATATCCCTTCATTCATTCTGCCGAGCAAATCTTCAAACGATACTGCGGAAGGCTTCAGGAAAAGATTAGAAGGACCGACCTTAACTGCACTTTTATAAGAATCCTTATGTGCATGACCGGTAGTCTCAGTTTGTTCCTTTTTCGCTGTTTTTTGATTGTGAAGCAAGGATTGTAATACTCCTGATTCTACTAATGTCAGTTTCTTCGACGCAACGCCCTCACTGTCAAAGGTTCTACTGGCAAGACCATCCTCTAGAAATGGGTCATCGAGAATCGTAATCTTTTGCCCGGCAATTTTCTTACCTAGCTTATCCTTTAAGGATGAAATACCTGCTTGTGTGTTCTCAGCAGAAAAATTAGACGAGAATGTCGCTAACAGACTTGCAGCTGCATCATTTCGTAATAGAACGGGGTATTCCTTGCTGGCAATATTTCTGGACCCTAATTGTGAAAGTGCTTCCTCTGCGGCTTTTCTTGCCATTTCCTTGGCATCCAACTGATAGAAGTCTTTTGTCACTTTAAATTCAAAGGAAGTTTTCGTTTCCTCACCGTCTTTTACGATGGCTTCCGTAATTACATACATATAATTCATTTGGTCGGTTAAAGACAAACCTTTACTATTGGACAGATTCCGAGAAACTGTTTCTGTCCGTATCATGCAATAATCGGTCGCCACAATTCGAGTATCTATTGCAAGTAATTCACGTTCAACATCTTTAATAAATTTTATTTTTTCGGGAATGGATACTTCATTTAAGGATGTTGAGAAGAAGTTTCCTTGTTCATACTGACTGCTTCCGGCAAAAATTTCTTCAATATCTTCATCATGCATGATCTGTGTATTTTCTTTTGCGTTTTCCAGCAAGAAAGGGATGGAAGCCTCTTCAACTTTTTCGGAATAGGCATAACCCATTTTCCCATCAATGATACCGCGGAAGGAAACCCCGCCGTCTTCAGCAATTTCATATTGATCAATTTCGCCATTGTATACTTGACAGCCAAAGACTTCTTTCCTTTCATAATACATTTCTACATCCGTGTATCCGCGGTTTTGTGCCTCATTAAATAATTTCGCTTGAAATTCTTGAATGTTCACGGCTTATTCCCCCTTCGTCCCGCCGACAGTAATTTCGCTGACACGGATCATTGGCTGACCCACATTCACTGGAATACTTCCACTCAATGAACCGCACATTCCGGCGCCATGACCCAAATTATTGCCGACCATATCAACCAACTGTAATGTTTTTGGACCATTACCGATTAATGTAGCACCCTTCAAAGGTTTTCCGAGCTTGCCGTTTTTCACCTCGTACGCTTCCATGACTGCAAAGTTGTAATCACCTGTAGCCGGATTAACTTGGCCGCCGCCCATATATTTAGTGTAAATTCCTTGTTCGGTATTGGTGATAATTTCTTCTGGTGTTGATTTTCCAGGAGCAATATACGTATTTGTCATTCTTGAGGTTGGGGCAAAACGGAATGATTGTCTTCTGCCGGATCCAGTTGATTCCATACCCATTCTGCGAGAATTAAATTTATCAATTAAATAGCCTTTAAGAATCCCATTTTCGATAAGTACAATTTTTCGCGCCTTTTCGCCTTCATCATCGATATGGATGGAACCCCACTCATTTTGAATTGTCCCGTCATCAATATATGTAACAATGGAAGGAGCAACCCGTTCACCAATACGATTCGCGAACACTGAGTTGTTTTTCGCAACGGCAGTAGCTTCTAAACCGTGTCCACAAGCTTCATGAAAAATAACCCCGCCAAATTCATTGTCGATAATCACAGGGAATTTCCCGCTTGGACATGGACTGGCATCGAGCATTGTCACAGCAATACGGGCTGCTTCATTCGCATAATGGTCTAAATTTAAATTTTCAAAAAACTCAAAGCCTTGATGGGCACCCGGACCATAAAAACCCGTTTCCATTTGATTATCTCTTACGGCTACTGCCTGAATGGCAAGTCTTGAGCGAACACGTTTATCTTCAATAAATTTTCCTTCGGAATTGGCAATTAGTACATTTTGTTCCTCATCCATGTAACGGACTGTGACTTGAGAGATACTAGAATGATAGTTCTTAGCAGTGGTATAAGCATTTTTCATGATGGCTGCCTTTCGGTTTTTATCTACTTCTTGTGGCAGCAGCCGAACGGGATGAATGGTTTCAAATGACTCTTGTATAAATGGGGATAGTTGATGGATCGTATTTCCACTTATTGCTTGTGCAGCGTTTTTGGCCGCTTTTAGCAGACCTTCTTTGCTGTGATCCGTTGTATAGGCATAGACGCTTTGCAACCCTCTAAACACACGGATACCTATTCCAAAATCACGACCGGATAGACAGGTTTCAATTTTCCCGCTTTGCAGTGTGAAATTATTTGTAAAACGATCTTCAACGAAAATCTCCGAAAAATCTCCACCTGTTGATAAAGCCTCTGTCAGTACGTCTTCAATTATAGATTTGCTTAGCATAAAGACCTCCTATATTCTTTTCTATAAGACTAGAAAGAATTGAAACTTCGGTTAGAATCTTCCTAAATTGGTACCTTTTAATCATACAACATTTTTATTGTTAATGGTTAATTTTACCTTATTGGAGATGCAAATTGTTTAATGAAAGGGAAAAGTGCTTTAGGAAGAGAAGGTAAATCCAAGTGAAAAATTGAATATAAAAGGTAATATGTAAAAAGGTGGGTAATCAATGACTACAATACCTAGACCTGCATCAACTGTTGTTTTATTGGATCAATCCTCAAGGGTCTATATGACCAAAAGGCCCGAAACAATGAAATTTTTTGGCGGATATTATGTTTTTCCTGGAGGAGCGGTTGACCAGGCTGACGACATTCATGACTGTAACGGTTTAATATATGGACAACGCAATGAAACATTTGAACTTTCACACTATGTAGCTGCTGCAAGAGAATTATTCGAAGAAGTGGGGGTGCTGGTTTGTAAGAGGGAAGACGGATCTCCTGTTCTGTTTGATGTGGAAACAGAAGTGGCATACCGTCATCTCCTAATAAACGGTGAAATCTCTTTTGTACAACTGCTTCAAAAGGAAGGACTTCAATTTCGGCTTGATGACTTTTCCTATATCGGTCAAATCATTACTCCGAAGAGAAACCCGATCCGCTTTGATACACGATTTTTTCTAACTAGGCTGCCAGAAAGGCAAATCCCAAAACCTGATAATAAGGAAATTAGCGAAACCATTTGGCTTTCTCCAGCCGATGCATTAAATGCCTGTCAAAATGGGGAAATTTTAATGGCACCGCCAACGATTCATACATTAAAGACAATTATTCAACATCTAGATGGAGGTCCATTAAAGATGCCCGCATTTAACCTAAGCGATTATTTGGATGAAATGAAAGGGTAATTGGAAACTTGATTCAAATTCGGCTATTGTCCAAGCTTTTTCAAAATCACTGCTTCCAGAACCCTCCATGGCAATAGGCTTTTTAGAAACAGAGTTTGCTTGATCCCCTTCCCAATGGGATAGCGAAGATTCGGTGATTTCTTTTGTGAAGCAATTTGCGCTACAAGCCTTGCTACTTCACTCGGGTTACCATGATTCGACTTTCCGCCCTCAATTTCGCCAAGCAAACTCTTCATATAGGAAGAGTAAGGGGATTCAGAGTTAATTTCCATTCGATCCACGCTAGTCCAAATATTGGTTTGATACGAACCAGGCTCAATTAATGTGACATCTATGCCAAACGGTTTAAGTTCCAACCTTAAACTCTCGCTATAACCCTCAAGTGCATGCTTGGAAGCAGCATATGCAGATAGGCCAGGGAAACCTAATCTTCCGCTGATGCTGCTCATGTTAATAATCCTACCTTGCTTTTTTGTCCTCATAAAAGGGAGAACAGCATTTGTCACTGAAATGACCCCAAAAAAATTAGTTTCAAATTGCTGCCGGTATTCCTCAATTGAGAGATCCTCGCTAAAGCCACCAAGGGCAAACCCCGCATTGTTTACTAACACATCTATAGATGGATAATCTACAAGTAAGGTTTTAAACTCATGTATAGAGCCAGACGAACTAACGTCAAGCTGATTGATATGAATTTTATTTTCTATACCTTTTTCTTTTGCAAGTTCAACCATTGGTGTCGATTTTTTTACATCTCTCATTGTCGCTATGACAGTATAGCCCTTCAAAGCTAGTTCAATTACACATAATAATCCAAAGCCACTAGATGATCCTGTAACAACTGCTGTTTTACTGTTCATACATTCTCCTTTTAAAATCCTTCACCAACACGATAAATTTTCCGCGGTCGTCCCTTAGAGGTTGGAGCTTCTTCCCCAATAATTTCCGCAATACCCTCATCCACAAGACCTGTCAAAATCCTCCTGGCATTTCGTGGTGTCATTTTTAGCCATTCTGCAATCTGGCTGGCGGTAATCGAGCCATTCCCCATTCTTTTTTGTACTGATAAAATTTTATTAAAGGTTGTTATGGATATACCGCTTTTTTTCAGCTTGCCACTAATTTCTTTATTCTCTGTCCGATATTGAAAGGAGATGGCTTCTTGTTCTTTCAATGGACCTTCAATCGTCCCGTCATTATCAACGAGAAAGGCGCAAAAGGAATCATAATTTTGCGCATGATTTAAGGCTAGACGGGCATTTTCTTCAGCAGTTAGGGCGGTATCGCCATAACCAATGCCGATATTCGCTGGTAAGTCAGTAATTATTGCTAATGTTTCTAATAACGACCCAATGGGCTTATCGGTCTCCTGAATAGAACCTCTTGTTGAAAAAATAACAAATACACCAGTCCCAATCGTAACGAAGGAACCTGAGATTGATTCTGCAAACTGTAAAATTGCTGCTTGAATCTCTAAATTTAAGCGATGTAAATCGTAAGATACCATATTATGATCTTCTTTTTTCTCCATCCCTTGCACTTTCACTAAAATCGCGGCAATTTGTGATTGCTTAAAATGCATCGTTTCCCATTTTTGAACCGCTGTCGATAAGGTTTCGCGGATATTGCTTCTTGTGGGAGTTACCCTATATGTGGGAATGTTTTGCAAACGCAGTTGATCATATATGGATCGCAAACAAGTGACACAAATCTCGACTTTCTTATCTTGAAAAAGTTTTTGATGAAAGGAGAGAAGATCTTCAAGCTGAGTTTCTTTTGTAAACTCTTGAGTATAAATCTGTTTGCTTGGAATCCCAAGATCGCGGTAGGTTTCCAAAATGTCACGTTCTGCCAGCATATCAATACTTATATTTTCAAGACTTTTCTTATCATTGTAGCCAATATCCACTAAGGTCTTTGTTAAACTAGAACCGTCTAATTTCAGTATAAAAAATGGTTGTTTGACGCCGCTCTTTTGAAATGATTTATAAATTGCCGGTCCTGCAAGGATCCATTGATCAACTAAATGTTGGTTTTTATGTACAATATCAGCTGCTTCTTCAGGTTTTTGATAAATAAAAGGAATAATCTGAAGCCGATCTTTATATTCGGCTGCAATTTCAGATATTAGTCGGACTGAATCATTTGGCCCAATAATTCCAGTTCTTGGTTTCAAAAGAGTTTCCCCCCATGGTAATGATGTTATTTAATTATAGCAATGTCCGATAATTTTAGGTATATATTTCCTCCATACTTAAATTTATCTCATGTATATATAATATTATCAACATAATTATAGTGAATTTTTTGAAAATTCAGTTGACATTGACTTTTTTCCTCTGTATAGTTTCATTTAAGGAACATATTAAGAATAATTCCGTATATTTAAAAGAAAGGACTGTTAGTGAATGAAAGTATCAAAGGAGAATAAAGAGCTGGAACCATTGGTTGAACAAGATCAATTCAAACATGTAATCGGTCATTTTTCCAGTGGGGTTTCGATTATTACGGTGAGAAATAATGGGGTGGATTTTGGAATTACTGCTAGTGCAGTCAGTTCCGTGTCTGTTGATCCGCCAATGCTGTTAGTATGCGTGAACAAAAGTACAGGAACCTGTCATGCAATTTCGGCCGCTGAATCTTTTACGGTAAACATCATGAATGAATCACAGAAGGATCTAGCGTTAAGATTTGCCAGGGCCAATACAGATAAATTTAGTGGTGTTGCTTTCTCATATGGTGTGTTAGGAAATCCTGTGTTAGAAGATACGCTGGCACATCTTGAATGCCGGGTGGTAGAGGAAGTGACAGGAGGGACACATTCTGTCTTTCTTGCAGAAGTACAAAAAGCTCATGCGGCGAATGGGGAGCCCTTAGTGTACTATCGTGGTAAATTTGGTCAATTTAAGGAAGCGTAAGTTTAGATAGAATCTTAGAGTAATTGTTATAAAAGGGGGAAATGATATGACGTTGATGACAGGTAAGCAATATCGTGAATCACTGAATGATGGAAGAGAAGTGTATATTGATGGGGAAAAGGTTCAGAATCTGACTGACCACCCATCATTTAAGCCAATCATTGATGTAAAAGCAAGAATGTATGATATGGCATACGAAGCAAAATATGCTGACACATTAACAACAACCTTACCGGACGGTGAAGTGGTATCTCGTGCATATAAAGCGCCTGAAACGAAGGAAGATTTACGTGCAATTCGCAAGCATGTGGAAACGGTTCTGGATGATCTTGGCGGCGTGGTTTATCGAGTTGGCGATGAAACGATTGGAGAAATGTGGTCGTTATTTGATGCTCAAGATAAATTAAATGAAATTGATCCGACATATGCCAAAAATATTAAATACCATATCGACCGGGTTGCAAGGGAAGATCTGTTTCATGTTTCGGCGAACACCGATCCTAAAGGGGACAGAAGCAAATTATTCAGTGGAAAAGACGGCGGAACCTTGCTCCATGTAGTCGAAGAAAATGACCAAGGCATCATCGTAAAGGGAGCTAAATTTGAAACGGCTGCTGCCTACGCACACCAAGCCTTTGTCAAGCCGACAATTTTAGATTGGAATGCCGGTTCTGAAAAAATGGCGCCTTTTGCCTGCGGCTTCATTTGCGATATGGGCTCACCGGGCCTAAAGCATATTTGCCGTACATCCCTTGGTATAGACCGAAATCCGCAAGATTATCCAATTGCCACAAAATTTGAAGAAATTGATACCTTACTAATTTTTGATCACGTTTTAATTCCATGGGAAAATGTCCTTTTCCATCGCTCCTTAGAATCAGCTGCCTATATCCGTTCCACACTTCATCGTTATTCTGCCTTTAATTACACTCTTAGAATGCTGCGCCGGGCCGACTATTTAATTGGGGCCGCTTTATTAAATGTCGAACAAACGGGTTTAACCCATCTTCAAGCAGTAAAGGAAAAAATTTCTCAGTTGATTAATTACCGTGAAGGCATCAATGCCCATCTAACAGCCGCTGTGGCTGAAGCGGAAAGAAGCCCAGGCGGATTAATGATGCCGAACCAATCACTATTGTATACCGGCCGCGTATTTGCACTGGAAAAATTCCCGGCAATGGCCCATTTAACGAGAGAACTAGTCGGCGGCCAATTAGCAGTAACACCGGATTCCGCGACTATGGCAGATCCGGAAATCAAGCAATATTTCGATCAATATTACTCCGTTGGTGAGTGGACGCCTGAGGTCCGTGGAAAATTATTATACTTCGCTAGAGATTTGGTCAATTCCTCTTATGCGGGTCACCGGACAACGTTTGAACTGTTTGCTCAAAGTCCGCCTTTCGCGCAGCAGATGGCTGTGTTTAATAATTTTGATATGGAGCCGCAGCGAAAATTAGTGCTTCATGCTGCGGGATTGAAACAATCTGTACCGGTGACTAGTTAAACAGTTGAAATTTGAAAGGAGTTTTTTCATTGGACATTTACACTCCAGGAACATTAAAGCTCCCTAAATCCGCTTTATCCATTGGTGCTCTTGACGGTGTACACCGGGGTCATCAGGCATTATTGTTAAAAACAAAAGAGCGGGCCGAGAAGCTTGGGGTTCCTTTTGTCGTCTATACTTTTGATCCGCCACCGAAGGTTTTCTTTAAAAAATGCCAAATGCTTACTACTCTGGAGGAAAAACTTAATCGCCTTGAAATGCTTGGCGCAGAATATGTTATTGTGGCGAAATTTAACGAAGCCTATACGAAACAAAGCGTTTCTGCTTTTATTCAAGAGATTCAGGCAATCAATCCTGTTGAAATCTGGGAAGGTCCAAACTTTCAATTTGGTAAAGATCGCAGGGGAAGTATTGACGATTTGCAATCCTATTTTAATGTTGGTGTGTTAAGCCCACTTAAATGTGAACAAAATGAATTAATCTCCTCGACACGTATTCGTCATCTATTACAACAAGGAAACTATTTGTCAGCCAATAATTTACTTGGAGACATCCGATGTGTCACAGAAAAAAACTATGCATTGTAAAAAACTGATTACTATTTTGTAAAAATAAAGGTTTGACCAGGAGCAACGATGGGAGTCTTCCTTATTGGTGCTCCCTATTTTTCATGATTGCCTTAATTTAATAAGTTTGAAAGAGAGGCCTGTAATTTGAAAATAAATCTCAAGCGATTACTCCTAGATCTAGAAAAATACGCCGAGTATGGCAAAAATGAACTTGGAGGTGTCACCAGGCCGAGTTTTTCCAAAGCTGACCATCAAGTACGGCAACTGTTTATTGAAGAATTAGAAGAATTGGGCCTGGAAGTAACGGTAGATGGTGCAGCAAATATCTGGGGAAAGCGGATGGGCAATGGGAAACAGAAAGGCAGTATCGTGATTGGTTCCCATTTGGACTCGGTTCCAAATGGAGGTAAATATGATGGCCCGCTGGGTGTACTTATGGCTAAGGAAATTATAAAAACGTTCATTGAAGAAAAAGTTACACTTAATCATGATCTTGAAATCGTGTCATTCACGGCAGAAGAATCCAATGATTTTAATTTATCAACATTCGGCAGCCGCGCTTTTGTCGGTCGTTTAACCACGGATATGCTAAAGGAAGCACGAAATTCAACAGGTGTTTTGCTAGATGATGAATTGAAAAAGGTTGGCGGCGGACTTGATCGTTTCATGATGATGAAAAATATGCAAAGTGGAAAAAAAGCTTTTATTGAGCTTCATATCGAACAAGGCCAAAGGTTAGAAAGTGCGAATATCTCGATGGGGGTTGTCAACAATGTGGTTGGCACGTATCGCAGTCTAGTAAAGGTAAGTGGTGAACCGAACCATTCTGGGACAACGATGATGGTAAATAGAAAAGATGCTCTTGCCGCCGCAGCGGAAATGGTTCTAGAAGTAGAAAGGTATTGCAAGAACAAAGGCGATGTTGTTGGTACAGTAGGCAAATTAAATGTTAGTCCAAATGCCGCTAATATTATTCCGGGACAGGTTGAGTTTGTTTTTGAAGTAAGAGCGGAAACTGAAGAGAAAATCCAAAATACGATAGATGCCATCAACAGTGCTTGGCAGGAGCTTGCAATCAGAAGACAAGTGAACATCCAGCAAGAAATGTTTCTTGATCAAAAACCAGCAGCTTTAGATTATGAGATTATATCGATTCTTAAAAACACTGCTAAGGAAATGGATGAGCCATGTTTGATCCTGCCTAGTATGGCGGTACATGACGCTGCCCATATGGCAAGTATTACTAAATCAGCCATGGTATTTGTGAAAAGTATTGATGGAAAAAGTCATTGCCCTGAAGAGTATAGCCATCCCGACGATATTGAAAAGGCGGGAAATTTAATTTTACAAGGAATTATTCATTTAGACCATGCGCTTTTTCGAACCGGATATTGTGTCCAAGGCGATAAATGAAGGAATTCCGAGTTTGATTCGAGTCCAATAGTTTCTACTCCTAGTAGAGATTATAAGGCTGCTGCTATTCATTTAGCCAGCCTTTTTCAGTTATTATTCTACTAAAATAAAGACGATTCATATCAAAATTAGGTCTATCATTTGGATAATTTAGTAGTTCAAACTCGAGTAGAAAAAATGTTATAGTATTTAAAAAATGATAAATTTATAAAATAAAGAATTTTTAGAAAATTTAATTGACATAAACACAGTGGATTTGTTATTTTTAATTAAAAGAATATTTAAAGAAAAAATCCGTAAATAAATCGTAACTAGATTGTTTGAACGTCAAGGCAACAAAGAGCTAAAATACTCTATTTTTAGGAGGTATCGTATGGCATTAATGACAGGTAAACAATACCGTGAGTCTCTTAATGACGGAAGGGAGGTTTTTATCGACGGGGAAAAGGTTAAGAATATTGCCGAGCACCCATCCTTTAAGCCGATTATTGATGTAAAGGCGAGAATGTATGACATGGCATTTGAAGAGAAACATTCCGAAACGTTGACCACCAGACTGGAAGATGGCGAAATTGTTTCCCGCGCATACAAAATGCCTGAAACAAAAGATGACTTGTCTGCTATTCGCAAGCATGTGGAAACGGTTCTGGATGATCTTGGCGGCGTGGTTTATCGAGTTGGCGATGAAACGATTGGAGAAATGTGGTCGTTATTTGATGCTCAAGATAAATTAAATGAAATTGATCCGACATATGCCAAAAATATTAAATACCATATCGACCGGGTCGCAAGGGAAGATCTGTTTCATGTTTCGGCGAACACCGATCCTAAAGGGGACAGAAGCAAATTATTCAGTGGAAAAGACGGCGGAACCTTGCTCCATGTAGTCGAAGAAAATGACCAAGGCATCATCGTAAAGGGAGCTAAATTTGAAACGGCTGCTGCCTACGCACACCAAGCCTTTGTCAAGCCGACAATTTTAGATTGGAATGCCGGTTCTGAAAAAATGGCGCCTTTTGCCTGCGGCTTCATTTGCGATATGGGCTCACCGGGCCTAAAGCATATTTGCCGTACATCCCTTGGTATAGACCGAAATCCGCAAGATTATCCAATTGCCACAAAATTTGAAGAAATTGATACCTTACTAATTTTTGATCACGTTTTAATTCCATGGGAAAATGTCCTTTTCCATCGCTCCTTAGAATCAGCTGCCTATATCCGTTCCACACTTCATCGTTATTCTGCCTTTAATTACACTCTTAGAATGCTGCGCCGGGCCGACTATTTAATTGGGGCCGCTTTATTAAATGTCGAACAAACGGGTTTAACCCATCTTCAAGCAGTAAAGGAAAAAATTTCTCAGTTGATTAATTACCGTGAAGGCATCAATGCCCATCTAACAGCCGCTGTGGCTGAAGCGGAAAGAAGCCCAGCGGATTAATGATGCCGAACCAATCACTATTGTATACCGGCCGCGTATTTGCACTGGAAAAATTCCCGGCAATGGCCCATTTAACGAGAGAACTAGTCGGCGGCCAATTAGCAGTAACACCGGATTCCGCGACTATGGCAGATCCGGAAATCAAGCAATATTTCGATCAATATTACTCCGTTGGTGAGTGGACGCCTGAGGACCGTGGAAAATTATTATACTTCGCTAGAGATTTGGTCAATTCCTCTTATGCGGGTCACCGGACAACGTTTGAACTGTTTGCTCAAAGTCCGCCTTTCGCGCAACAGATGGCTGTGTTTAATAATTTTGATATGGAGCCGCAGCGAAAATTAG
>NZ_JBMPZU010000065.1:0-37689 GCF_049463095.1 Neobacillus sp. 19
ATAGGCTTCGACCCCATCGTCGTTTGCAAATAACAATAATGGCAATGGCCCATGCAGCCTGTTGCAAATGGGATGGCATATTCAGCTGAAGGTTTGGACGTATCAAACTTAAGCGTTTTTCTTATGCCCACTACTAATGTAGATTTAGCAATCCGGTACCTCTGAAAATCAGTATCGCCTGGAAGGTTTCTTACCTGATTATGAGAGGTGGTATAGCGAATTTCTACATCCATTTTTTCAAACTTTTCTTTCAATTCCTGCCCAAGGGGATACTCTAATGCTTTAGGTTCGAAGTATACGAGTTGAGGTGTAAACGGTTTATTCATCACACAATCCCCATTCTATTCAAATCCAAAATACTGTTCGTAAGCCAGCATCGCATCAGACTCACTAGTGTACACAGCCATTTCAGTTGTTAATGGATAATAGGTTTCATATAGAAATATAGCCAGTTCACCAGGATTCTCTGGATTATTCACAACGGCCGCTTCCTGCACATTAGCCACGTCCTGAGTATGAGGATTACGATAAAAGACGTAGACAATGTCACCTAGATTATAGGAGGTATTCTCCTGATTTACTTCCATTATCTTCACCGTCCATAATATCAAATTTTTTACAACTGAAAAAAACGCCGCTGACACCGGCGTAAAAATTCTTTAATTAGAGGGTCTGTCTTCAGATTTATTGGTTAGCTCCTCAGCCGTAACATCTGGTTGTCCGTAACCTGTAACCTTCCCTGCATGTTCCTCATGGTACCTTGAACCTGAACTGGATTGATGAGCGGATTGCCCTTTTTGCATCTCGCGATTAGTCTGTTCTTGATTTGGCAATGTAAGCACCTCCTTTATTCATTAGGATTTGTTACATCCCTGAAGTTATTCGAAGAATCATAAAAATCGAGATAATAAAATACCAATTTCTCTTTGAAAAATAGGTATTTTATTCAACTCCTGGTTAAGAATAGTAACAAACCTTTCTAATATAGGAGTGATGAAAAGATGATTAAGTTACAAACAGAAATTGAAGGAAAAAGGGCCTACTTTGGAGCAGTTCGCGATATTTTTCATTCTTATGGCTGCAGTTTTTGCAGTAATTTTGATTATGACCAAGGGAAATTCGATGCATTGTTATACCGTGATGGCGGAGAATCTATTTATCTAAGGGTCCCTATCTATGTCTTGGATGGGGCCTTAGACCACTCCGGTGCATTGATTGAATTTGGAACCCCTTTTGTCATCAAACATGTCGTCAATATTGGATTAGATCACGATGAAAATGCATTCATCACCGGCACTACCGGGCTTGATCAATTTCAGACCCCATTAGATAAAGACGGCTACATCTATGATAAAAGCAGATGGGAGAAAGCAGGTAAAGAAGCAGTCCAACAAGTGTTGGGTTCGATCAATGGGTTATTAGTCTCCTAATACTTCCAGATCAAAAAAAGGATATCCAATAAAAAGAAAAGCGCCTGAATTAGACCATTCAGGTGCTTAACATTCTTTTACTACAGCCACTAAAATACCTCGTGACACTTCGTATCATCTTAAGTAAAACGAAGAACCATCAATAACTTCCACATCATCCCTCGATTTAATCTCTTTCATTAATTGAAACAGGGCTTCGTCTTTTCTTTTTGCCTCAATCATGCAATCGATCTGAGGAATACTTCCCTTAATTTCTTTTAGAAAATGAATGAACAAATCCAAATCAATATAATCCGCATGATGGAGGAATTCTTTTAGACTTTTCGGACTTGAAATATGCATTTTCATCGGTAACGATGAATTCCTCCAAGTTTGGATGACCCGGTCCCAGTGTTCTTCCCAATGGGCATTACGATGGTGGGCAAGGTGATGATGATAATCAAATACAAGGGGAATGTCCAGTTTCTCACATAAGTAAAGAGTATCCTCTAATGTGAATGAGGTATCGTCATTTTCAAGCATAATCATTTTTTGAATCGATCTTGGGACAACCATCCAATTTTCGATAAACCGTTCGAGGGAAGTTTCTGTATCTTTATAATTTCCGCCAACATGCATCACACATCTGTGGGCAGGATCAATCCCCATCCCCTTTAAAAGTAAATAATGCATTTTTAAAGTCTGAATGGAATTATTTAATATTTCTTTCTTCATCGAATTAATAAGAACAAAGTGATCTGGGTGAAAGTCAATCCTAATTCCGTGGTCTTTGGCAAAATTACCAAGCATACGCAGCTGTTTTTGCAATGGTTTCATATAATTCCAATCAGAAAGCTCATCATGATTCGCCAAAGGGATTAGACGCGAAGTGAGCCGGTAAAAATGAATATCTGATGCGGCATTATGCTTTAAAATTCTGAGTGTATGTTCTACATTCGACAGCGAGATCCGTTCTAGTTTCCGAATGGCAGCTTCACGGTCAGTAATTTTCTGGAATTGTGCAAAGGTCATTGTTTGGGAGGGGGATGCGTTTTTTAATTCCATACTCATGGCTACATATCCTAAACGTATAATCGTCATATTTTCACCTCATTCCCCTGCCCTTCTTTTTCACCATTCCACTTCACCGCCAGAAAGACGCTTGACTCCCCGAATCGAAGCGATTTCTTCAATAAGTTGCAACATCGCCAGGTTCTTTTGCTTTGCTTCGATCATAATATCAAAGTCTTGATTAAATCCTTTTGCCATTTTTAAAAAAGGCAGAATAAAGTCAATGGAGACATAATCTGCATGTGAACGATAGGCTTGATCTGACTTTGGCGAAGAAATATGAACTTTTGGAGTCGTATTCCATGTGCTAAAGATTCGTGGTAAAAAAAGCGAAAGGTCAACTTCCCCTTTATTCGCCATATAGTGGTGGTAATCAAGAATCATCGGGATCTTTTCTTTTTCACAAGTAACCAGTGTTTCTTCAACATCATAGGTCTTATCATCATTCTCGAGTGTCATCTGCTTTTTAATATCGCTTGGTAATTTTTTTATATTTTGATGAAATCGTTTGATTGACGTTTGTTTATCCCCATAAGCGCCGCCAATATGAATATTGATAATGCCTCTATCCTGAACCTTCATAGCTTCGAGCATCCTAAAATGATATTTCATATCTTTCACCGCATTGACGGTCACTTCTGTGCGTGGACTCGTGAAAAGTGTAAACTGATTGGGATGGAAGCTTGGCCGTAGTTGAAATTGGTTGACCAATTGTCCAAGTTCCTCCCATTCATTTTTGAAAGGGGTAACGAAATCCCACATTACCTCCGGATGGGTGGCTAAGGGGACAAGTGAGCTTGAAAACCGATATAGTTTAATTTCGTGCGCGAAATTATAATACAAAATTCTTTTTGTATGAAGTAAATTCTGCGCCGTCACTTCTTTGAGTTTCTCCATTCGCTCGTGTTTGGGAAGTGCTGAATATCGAGCAAAGGTTAAAGCTTTCGAAGGGCTGGCATCCCATAAACCTAGTGCATTTGCCACATATCCAAAACGAATCTTCATCATCGTTCCCCTTATATAGATTCAATATAAGAAATCCTTAAAACTCGCCCAAGATGAACTGGCTAATAATTAATCTCTTGCAAATGCTTTGGGCGGTGATTCCATCCATCCTTTTTCAATTAAGATATTAGCTCCGTCATCGACAAATAAGCCAATGTTTATGAGAGTTCTTCCATATAACATCCCTAAATCTCTTCTTCCGTTTACCGCAAGTGAATTTCCAAACGACCTGATCTTCATCGAGAACATATCCACTTTATGAAATAACATTATTTTATCGGAAAAAGGAGGATAGGTTGAATTTGTAACTAAATGGTCTATATATGATGGAGTATGCAGGTTTTCTATTTGAAGTTTTTCCATATACTGTTTTACCGATTTATCAGTCATATCCAAACCCCGTTTAAACAAAGCCTTTATTTTTTCATCTTTAACGGTTTGATAAAATCCCAATAATAATGCCTTACTTGTCGTGTTATTTTCAATGTTATCATAAAGGTGGGTAATTTCTAAGGCATGTAATGTTCTGACATCGCCTACAAAACCATTTAGGTAATTTTGCTTTTTAATAAAGTCGTTTCCAGCCGGTATAGGGATAATAGGAGGTTTGGCAATTAACTTTTTTTCAAATAAAACATTATTAATCTGCCCTAACAGGATGGTCGTGCATTGATTGCAATAAACAAAAAATTCCCTAATATCCTCCCTCATGACTAATGGAACCGCTACTGCATAAATACTAAGTCCTGCCTTAGCCGCATATTTTAAATAATGCACGTAGAACGCATCTTCAAATAAACGTGGGGCTCCAAGATTTACGTCATCATTCGTAAACCCTGAAGGTGTAGGGAAATCAACTTTCTTAAAAAAACCTTCTACCCTCTGCATAAAGTCCTTAGATAAGGCTAAGCCATTTTCCAATAGCGTTCTAATATATTGGTCCTCGCAATGTTGTAGAAAATAACTTAAGATTTGACTTGACATACTATTTCCAACATATGTAACCCAAAGTTTACCCATTTCCACTGATGTTAAAGAATGAGATTCGTCTAATTCCTGTGTAGTTAAATTTATTGGTTTCATGATATCCATTGGGTTGATAATATCCATCAGTAATCCCCTTATCCTATTTTAGTTTAGGATTGCCATTGCAAAATTCTTCTATTCTAACTTTGGAAAAGCTAAATCCTATATAGGGATAAACAATAAAAAATGACTATCATATAACTTACATTTGATAGTCATTTTCCTTAAATGTTTAATGTTTGTGTTAGGAACTTAGTTTATGTTGATTATTTATATTACCATCTAACAATCACCATGTTTGGTAAGATGCAATGGAGGAGGAATCAACCAGCCCTTTTCCTTATTTAAACGAAGGACCTTTAATCCAAGTGCTGCTTTTTGAAGATGAAATTGGCCATACATCAGGGCTACATCTTCCCTGATTGATTTACCCATCACTTGACTAAATGCCACTAATCCAGCAGCGATATCAACCGAGAGTGTTGCCGCGATAGCTGGGTCAGGGATTCTAGCCCCAACTGGGATATCCTCTAAACATGCTTGAGGCGGCTCGGGTGCCGCTGGAGGTAAACCTACACCATTCTCTTTTAATAGTTCTTCCACTTGTTTCTTTTCCTGCTGGCATAATTCTACTGCCTCTGCTAATAACTTTTTCAAGTCATCGTCCCCTGCATGGTTGATCATTGTTTGATACCCAGCAATCATACCATTGCCCGCTAATAATGAGGCCCAAAGATCAAAAACTTCACCATAGTGCAAAGGCTCTTCCATAGGATTTCCACTTAAAATTCCCATCGTTGCCCTCCTTAGTGTATAGGTAAATTTATTCATAAACAGTGCCACCTTTCCTAAAGCACAATGGTATTTTGTCCTGCACTAACGTTTATCATTACTTACATTTTCTTCTATTAATTTTAGAAAGGCCGAAGTTGATTAACCACTAAACAGAGATCTAAACATATAAGGAGAAGACTGCGAATCCACAGCAATAAAAAAACACTTAGATGACTATGTCATCATAAGTGTTTTTTTAATCCTTTTTTAATTTGGATAAATCGGTTTCTTCACCGAATTCAGTAGCATAATTTAAGTTGTTGGTGCCTTGGCGATTTACTTTATGCTCTTCCTTCCGCATTGGAACAAATAATAGGCTTATACAAATCAGCCCGCTTAATCCAACAAGAGAATAGATTACTCTTGATAAAAAGGCGCCTTGCCCGCCAAAAATAGTAGCTACTAAATCGAATCTAAATAAACCAATTAATCCCCAATTGATTGCTCCTATTATCACAAGAACTAAGGCAATTTTGTGTATCAGTCTCATGGTTCTACACCTCCTTTTTTATCTTCTTTCAAAGACGAGTACGGACTGTACTCGCCTTCATTTCTAACGGCGGTGTTCTACAAGGTCAATTACTCCTAATACCACGTGTGCTAGACCAAAACCGAAAACAGTATTAGCTACCATTTTATTCGACCCGCGTTTTTGCTTTAATGCATAACCTGTCGCAGTTACTGCAGTCCCTAAGGCGGTTGGAATTAACCCTTCACGAATATTCATCGCAATTCCCCCACATCGTCATTAGTCGGTGTTTAAACACCTATTTTTATTTTTTCCTGTGCAGAAAGAAATATTCTACCTAACATTTTGGGAAAAGTTTATTGGTTATTCACGATCGGAAAGATATTTCCAACTGCTTGGATATCTCCCTGTGGTGCAGGGCTTAAAGGATAATACCCCTTCGCAACCATATATTGCCAAATATCATAAGCATGACGGCTGCTGTTTAGAAAGGCATTTTCGAGAAAAGTTCGTAAATCGGGGTTCGAACACTCTAATACTGCTCCTGCATAGCCCTTTGCTGCAGCTTTTTGATTCAATAAGTAACTTGTGGCAATTTCCCTGTCATTGTGTTGTTGTGCATATAATCTAACCTCTACAGCAGGAAAGTTTGGTGCGGGTGGCTGTGTATAGGAACTTAATTTAGGATGCAGGACAGTTGGCACAAACTTTGTAATATCCGGTGTTGTATTGCTTTGCAAAAATTCGGCCTTCAAATTGTAATCCGCTATGTGCTTTGGAAAATGCAGCTGTAATAGCTGTTTAAGTTCTGGATCCTGCGCTTGCTCAATAAAACTAGACATACATGTGATCGTGTTATAGCAACTCATGACTAATTCACTTAACTCATGGAACTCATGTCCTGCCAATTGCATAATTCTTCCTCCAATCAAATCTAAGAGTCATGCCAATTTTTCACTATCTGATAAGTTCTGACCAATCTTTATGATTTTCAATATTCCATTTAAATATTCCCCGAAAATGTTACAACGGTTAATGATATTTGCAAAAAGGATGGAACGGATTTGATTTACATTCGTCCATTTTATTAGAGGTGATCTGAATGAGAAGATTCACAAGTCTGTTTATTGTCCTTATGATTATATTGACAGGCTGCCGGTCGAGTCCATTTGGCCAGCATGTTCAAATTGATTGGGTCGATTTTATTAAGTGGAATGGAAAAACGTACGATGGGATTTACAACGGAGCATTAGCCGATGCAAAGAATATTGGTGAAAAACTCGGGGAAGTAAAATTTAAAGTAGCAGATCATGTCACGGATCCGGAATACAAGCTCAAAAATGGGGATGCCGCCTTTCATGACAAAGGAACGGGAATTTATGCGATTAAAGAGGAACCACACCTTATTGCGGTGAAGTCAGCTAGAGCGATTAACGGGTATCAAATTTATTTTTCAAGAGATGACCTAAAAAACCAATGGCAATTTCAAGATATGCCAATGGAAAAGGTCAGCCAGATTGAAATCTTTCTGGCCTATACAGACACTCCCAAACCTATTGCGGTAATAACTCAACCTAAAGTTTCACAGTTTCTTCAGCTACTAAACAACAGTCAAGCAGCGCCAAACTTTGAGCCAAATACGGAAAATGGTGATCCTGTTTACAATCATATGGTGTTCTATACAGGGGATGCAATTGCCTATATGTATGACATAAACTTTGATGGTCATACCTATTTTTGGCATCCGGATGTAACAGCTATTTTATCAAGTGAAATGAAAGACTTTATACCAGCAAACTGAAGCAAGAAATGGTGGAAGGTACATTGGAGTACTAAGTGAAAGAAGAAAACTTGGGAATTTATTAACAACAGATGGAGTCATTCCATTTTTTGCCGTTAATTATTAATATGAAATCAACTAACAGCTATAAAAAGAGTCCAATTCGCAAATTGGACTTTTTTTTCGTGTTATTTACTTTTTTCCATAATGGCAAAATAATTGTTTTCCGGATCGGCAAAATTAAATACTTTGCCACCTGGCATATTGACCAATTCGCCAACAGTGATATTTTTATCGGTAAACTCTTTATATAATTCCTCGAGATGATCCGAGAAAAACATAAGCGACGGAGTACCCAAATTTAATTCAGGCTGCATTTTTGCAATTAATTCCTTATTATGTAGGACGATACTCGTTTCTGCTTCCTTAGTTGGAGCAATTTCAATCCATCGCATACCTTGGCCGTTATTTTGATCAGAAAGAACTGTAAACCCTACTTTTTCTGTCCAAAATTTCAATACCTCGTCTTGGTTGTTTACATATAACATAACTTGTCCGATTTGATTAATCATTGACTTCTCTCCCATCCTAAAAGGTCAAAAAAATTGTTTTCTTTTTCATTATACATTTGATTATAAAGGTCTAAACCATAAATTGTTCAATAATGGCAAGAAATAAACTAATTCTTAAAAATAAAGAACAAATGACGGACAATATTTCCTCCGCCATTTGTTCTGGGAGTTCGTTACGCCCCTGGTGAACGGTTTTCAAATTCATAATCAACCGGTTGAGGAGCAACTCTCGAATGCTGTAAAGCTGGAGTATCAGGACGCGCAATTTGATAGACGGCTGCACCAACAATTTCAGCTGTTTCTTGCAGTTTATTTTTGTCAATTTTATCAATCGTATCTGCCGGCGTATGATACCATGGCTCTAGCGGCGAGTGGATAAATAGAGCTGCCGGAATTCCAAGCTCATGGAATGGCTGATGGTCACTGCGTCCCAGCTGGCCATACGGAACAACTTCACCCAATGCCGTTCTTGCACCTGCCGCGGAAGCGAGATCGGTGACAGTATTTTTCTTACCATCAATCGTATACATGATTAACCCGTTGGCAGCATGATCACCCCCGGCATCCTTACTGCCGATCATGTCCATTTGGAAATGGGCTACAATTTTATCCGCTTCTTCATCAGTTAATGTGCTGGCATAGTGGTAGGAACCTAAAAGACCCTTTTCCTCGGAGCCGAATGTCACAAAACGGAGTTCTGTATCAATCGGCATGTTGGACATGACTCTGGCAAGTTCTAATACCGCTGATACACCGGAAGCATCATCGTTTGCCCCAGGCCCGCCTGGTACAGAATCGTGGTGTGCGCCAATCATAACAATTTGACCGGTATCTTTGTTTTTATGCGGTTTCATTTTGGCAATAACGTTATAGGAGGTTTTTTCAACAAAACCTGAACCAGATACTTTTAATTGAGCTGTAAATGACTCAGATTCTAATTTCTTTACTAAATCCAAACCTTGGGCTCTCGTAATGCCAACTGCCGGAATATTTTGACCATAGCTGGCTTGGCCAAATGCATTGGATGTACCGGTATTGTTGTACATTATGACGCCAACCGCTCCTTTATCCAACACATTTTGGATTTTTTCAACAAAGGGATTATCGCCGCGTTCAATCAAGGCAATTTTCCCTTTTACCGAATCCGGTACTGTGCCGGGAAGTGCTTTACCTGCGTTCACCACTTCTGCGATCGCTTCACCGCTAAATGATCCAGAAAAAACGTATGGCTTTAGATTTTGTCCGCCAATTTCTAATACTCCACTTACATTATTTCTTACCACATCATAGAATGGAAAAGGCTGCAGCTCAGTCTCATACCCGTATTTTTCAAACTGGCTTTTTATGTACTGTGCTCCCTTTAGCTCTCCTGGAGTTCCTGCTGCACGAGCTTCCTTCGATAATAGATCAATCGTGTTATACATGTTGTCGGCACTAATTTTCTTAATAATTTTGTTGTCAAACGCAGATGCTGCATTCGTGTTTGGCGCCCCGCTCTGCCCCTGTGCATATACTCCATTAACACTTAAGACTAGTCCTGCAGTTAATAAAACTGACGCTACTTTTTTCTTCTTCATTTAAACCCTCCTATTTTTTCTGAAAATGAAAACGTTTCCCGTTGATTATCTTTTAAATGAATAGATTAGTAAACTTCAATAGTTCTACATAAAACAAGAATATTCAACATTTTCAGTAACATTTTTCCTACATAAAGAAGGGCTATAATGTAGAAATTTGTTGGTTAATAGTGAACTAGTAAGAAAATATAGGCATTACTAATCAACGATAATAATCAATATATTTCAATAACAAAAAGCCGGCGCTTCGCCGGCTTCTATATTTCCTTCGTTTTTAACAGCTCAAAATGGTTCAAAAATATTTTGTCTCGTTTCCGTTTCTGTTAAAATAAATACACTATCATTTTCAATCATAAAGGGGAGTGTGATTGATTTGTCTATATCTTTGAAGTCTATTACTCAGGAAAACTGGCATGATTGCATTCAATTACAGGTTTCCGACGATCAGAAATCTTATGTTGCTTCAAATGTATATTCGCTGGCAGAATCGAGGTTTGAACCATCTTTTACGCCGATGGGTATTTATTTGGATGCTAGAATGATAGGTTTTCTTATGTATGGAAAAGATCCGGATGATGGAACGTATTGGATTATCCGTTTTATGATTGACCAAACGGAACAAGGAAAAGGATTTGGCAAGCAGGCACTGGCCCATACACTCACCTTTTTAAAAGAACTGCCCGATTGCAGTCCGACGATTATTCTTGGTGTAAAAGATTCTAACGTTGCGGCTTTAAAGCTTTATCAATCATTCGGCTTTAAGGATACCGGCCGGCGAGAACATGGCGAAATATTGTTAGAATTTGTTATTTGAACTACTGGAACAAGTAGTTGCTGTTGCTAATAAATCGGTCACATTTAGAGCGCCGCGTGACCGATAATAGCCTAGTAAAAAGGTCAATTAATCTTTTTACTCATGTTATACCAAGTGACACCTCCGTGCTCGGAGTTTGATACACCATTGTTGAGATATCCTTGGCCTTCATAGAAACCAATTAAATTTGCTTTACATGTGAGGGTAATTGTTTCACGTTTGTTCGCTCTTGCTTCTTTTTCAAGATGTGCAAGTAAGGCTGTTGCAACGCCGCGTTTTTGAAACTGCGGTGACACAGCGAGTCCTAGAATTGTTTGATGACCGCCTGACGCAGGATTTGCCTCTATTTCACTAAACAGATCATCCGAAATAAAGGCAGCTTCAATGACGGGCCCATTGATTAAACCGACAATCTCCCCTTTCTCTTCAGCAACAAAAAAACTATCCGGAATGCGTAGAATTCGCTTTTCAAACGCTTCATTCGTAGCAGCTTCTTCTTTTGAAAAACACAGTTGTTCAATCGCTGCAAGTGCTGGTAAATCGCCAATTTCTGCATTTCGTATTTTTATCATAACTTCTCCTCCCCTTTCGGTTTTTAACAGATCATTTCCCCTTTTCTTCCCTCCGATGAATTAATACAAATATACCATAGGGAGAATCGTCTATACACATTTGCCTGCATCCACATAGACTATTTTGTGTTAGACATGAAAAGGAGAGATGATTATGGAACATAAGCCATATGTAAGTTCGAATACAATGCCAAATAATCCGATGGTAAGTCCGAATATTATGCCAAACCAGCCTACTTTACCCACTAATGTTCTACCGAATATACCCTATGTAGCACCACAAGTGTACCAGCAGCCAAGTTGTTACCCAGCATATCCAATGCATGATGCTTGTTGTTATCCAATGTATGATCCTTGTTGTTATCCAATGTATAACCCCTGCTGTCCACAGCCGATGTATAATCCGTGCTGCCCGCCGGCATATAACCCTTGCTGTTACCCCATGTATCCAGGGTGCTGCTAATCCATTTAAATTTTTAGATCGCAAAAATGATCCACCTCCGTTTACGGTGGATCATTTTTATTTTTCACAGCTTACCGACCTTAAGAAACCTATTTAAACACACCCCATTGTTTTACAACTTGCTCTTCTGCTAAGCGTTTAATTTTTTCACAGCTCATTTCTTTGTTGGCGATAACATTCGTTTGATAATTTTTTTCTTTATAATTGACGGTTACGATTACTTCTATCATCGTGATTTGTCTCCTTTCATAAGCTAATTTTAATAACCAGCTGCTTTTTGAGATTCGGTTCGTAAAAATGTCCGAAGGCTGCGTGGGAGAAAACTGCGAATTTCTTCCTCATTAAATCCAACCTGTAATCTCTTTTCGTCCTGGATTATTGGACGGCGCAGGAGTTTAGGATGATTACTAATTAATGTATACAGTTCTTGAAGTGGCAAGGTTTCAAGGTCCACCCCTAATTCTTGATACGTTTTTGAGTTTGTAGAAATGATTTCATCGGTCCCCTCCTCTGTCATAAGAAGAATGGATTTAATTTCATTTTTCGTGAGGGGGGCTGTTAGCATATTTCGTTCAATGTAATTAATTTGATGCTCTTCAAACCACGCCTTTGCTTTCCGGCAAGAAGTACAGCTAGGTGTCGTAAACAAGGTGACCATTTTTGAACCACACTCCCTTAGTACAATTTATAAATAAAGCCTCTTATATCTCAAATTACACTATTATCAATTTGAGATAATCGTGTTAAAAAATTGTATTTAAAAAATATACAGTTTAGCGACGCATTCATTTTTGGTGCTATTCTAGACTCTTAATTTTTTGCAAAACATGGTTAATTGTAATCTGGTTTAAATAGGCTTGCATATGCTCCTCTGCCTCAACAAAGATTTCATCCATTACACTCTGGGTGTTTGATGAAATCACACATTCTTTTTCAGGATCGCCTGTACACCAATGTGGCTTTAGTGAACCTGATGAAATGGCCAAATAGATTTGCGATAAGGTTGTTTTATCAGAATCGCAATTTAATAAATAGCCTCCGCCAATGCCTTCTTTTGTTTTTACAAAGCCTTCTTTCCGTAAAATCCCCATGACCTTACGTATTCTTGCCGGATTTGTACAGACATTTTCGGCGATGGTTTCACTGTTTGCCATATGATCAGGTAAGTTTGCTAATAAAACCAGACTATGCATAGCAATAACAAAATCACTATTCATGTGAATTCATCTCCATTCCTTCTCAACTGATCATACTGTAATTTTAATATATACAGTTAAATTAATCAAGGTTTAATATGTGGAAATCAAACGTAATAATTTTTACCAATTTTTCCACAAAAAACGCTATAATAGGACTACCATAGTATCATTTAATGAAAGGTCTGATTTCGAGTGCAAATAGAATTTGGAAATACAACTATACATATTTCGTTAGTGATTCATGTTATTTTTTTTGCCGTCATTCTATATTTCCTTTGGAAATGGAGTAAGGAATTAGAGAATCGAAGTTTTACTATTTTCCTATATTTCTTGATTAGCACCTACATCTCACCCCTTTACTCTCATTACACTTCAGATGATGGTAAATTTGAACTATGGTTCCCGTTAGGCTTTGTTGTGATATTGATTTATCTATATGTAAGAAAGAGAAACCATCCTGCGAAAATGAAAGCAAGTTTATTAGGACTGGCAGTAGCCATTTATAAAATAATTGGTGTGTACATAGATATGTGATGGTTTAATAAATTCTTTAAAAATTTTTTTACAATCGAATGAAAATCTTCCACTCTTCCCCAATTTCAAAACAAGGCTCTTCCATATGGAACAAGCACCGAAAATTGCAATAAAATAGAAGTAACAAATGTTCGGTAATGAAAGGAATGGGAGTGATGGACAATTGGGAATCATTAATGGAAAGAAAATGCTTGACCGCATCGATCAAATGAATACAGAAATTTGGGTTGACGGAGACAAAATACAAGGCAAGCTGTCTGAGCATCCTGCTTTTAAGGGGATTCTGCAAACAAAAGCCTCTCTTTACGATTTGCAAAATGAACAAGAATTGAAAGAACAAATGACGTTTAAGTCCCCTGAGACTGGCGAACCGATTGGACTCTCCTACCTGCAGCCAAAAACGAAAGAGGATTTAAGACGAAAAAGGAAGATGTCCGAAATATGGGCACGGCACACTCATGGGATGATGGGGAGAAGTCCTGACTACATGAACAATGTTATCATGAGCTTCGCCTCCTCCTCCGCCCTACTTTTAAGGGGCAAGGAAAATTGTTTTCCAGAAAATATTCTAACATTATATAAGCAAGCACAGAAAGAAGACCTTTCCTTTACACATACGTTTATTACTCCACAAATCAATCGTTCTCAGTACAATTTTGATTCTTCCAATGAGCCGATCTCCGCTAAGGTGATCGACCGAAATGAAAAGGGAATTGTGATTAAAGGGGCCCGGCTGCTTGCGACCCAAGGCGGGTTAACCGATGAAGTGTTGGTCTATACAGCACCGAGAAAGTTCATGGAACCGGCTGAATCCTTCGCCTTTTCCATCCCTTCTAATACAAAAGGATTAAGGTTTATTTGCAGGGAATCCTTTGTCGGTGGCGAGTCTAATTTTGATCATCCACTAAGCTCCAGATATGAAGAAATGGATTCCATAGTTGTTTTTGACAATGTTTTAGTACCATGGGATCGCGTCTTCTTTTACGACAATATTGACGCGGCTGTTGACTTCATGTTCCATAGCTCGTTTCACCACTTTGCCACGCATCAAGTCTTGACAAGGCAAATTGTCAAAACAGAATTTATTTTGGGCATTGCAGAACTCTTGGTTGAAACGATTAATGTTAGCGAATATCAACATATCCAAGAAAAGCTTTCTGAAATGATCATCGGACTTGAAACCATGAAAGCACTCGTAGAGCAGGCTGAAAATCATGCAGAAATTGATGAATGGGGCTATATGCGTCCAAGTTTACTCCCCCTCCAAGTGGCTAGTAACATTTTCCCTCGAATCTATCCCCGCTTCTGCGAGATTGTTCAACTGATTGGTGCTAGCGGGATGGTTACATTACCAACCGAAAAGGCCTTCGAATCTGAAATTAGTGCAGACCTAAAGCAATATCTTCAAGCAGTGAACAAATCTGCCGACGAACGAGTGAAACTCTTTCGCCTGGCCTGGGATCTTACGATGAGTTCATTTGGAACAAGACAAACCCAATATGAAAGGTATTTCTTTGGAGATCCGGTTCAGTTGGCGAGCAATCTTTACAGGCACTATCCTTTAACTAAATACGTAAACAATATCAATGATTTTCTAGCATAATCGGAATAAATGGAAACGCCCAGTTAACAGTAACTGGGCGATTTCAATATTTTTATCTGTGATGGCTGTTAACATAATAATTCATGTTAAAAATTTTATTTTTTGGTAAGGTGAGCTTCTTTGTCAAATGCCCGTTGAGTGCTAGTAATCATTTTGTTGACTGCACTAAACAGTGCTTTTACAGACGATGTCATGATATCAGCGTCGATGCCGCAGCCCCAATGAACAGTACCATCCATTACCGTAATTCCAACATATGATACGGCGTTCGACCGTGAACCAATTTCTAGCGCGTGCTCTTTGTAGACTAAATCCTTATACTGAATTGCAAGTTCAGTCTGTAGAACATTGCTGATGGCATCGAGTCTTCCGTTACCTGTTCCAGTAAATTCATGGATCTCACCATCCATCCGGATCGCAACAGCCGTTTCATACTGATCATTTTGCATATATCTATATTGGATAAACTCGGCTGGCGTATGAATATTCACATACTCCCTCATAAAGATGTCATAGATTTCAGTTGGCATCAGCTCTTTATGCAAACGGTCTGATACATTTTTAACATGATAACCGAAGTTTTCACGCATTTTAGCCGGTAGATCAAGCCCGTAATGCTGCTCCAGTATGTAGCCGATCCCGCCTTTACCGGATTGGCTATTAATCCGGATAATATCTCCTTCATACTCTCGGCCTATATCCTTTGGATCAATTAATAGATAAGGGACCGTCCAGTACTGGCGTTCTCCGTCTTCCCTCCATTTCATCCCTTTGGCAATCGCATCCTGATGAGAGCCTGAGAAGGCCGTAAAGACAAGTTCACCGCCGTATGGGTGTCTTTCGTGGACTCTCATTCTTGTTAATTTTTCATACTTAGAAATGATTTCACGGATATTTTCAAAATGAAGCTGTGGATCCACCCCATGTGAATACATGTTGATGGCAAGCGTGACGATGTCGACGTTTCCTGTTCTTTCGCCATTTCCAAACAGTGTACCTTCGACTCTCTGGGCTCCTGCAAGCATCCCAAGCTCTGCATCTGCCACTCCAGTTCCTCTGTCATTGTGTGGATGAACGGACAGGATGACATGGTCACGGTAGTTCAGATGATCGCTCATAAACTCGATTTGACTGGCATAGACGTGCGGCATAGACATGGACACTGTCGCTGGAAGGTTGATGATTACTTTGTTGTCAGCAGCAGGCTGCCAAATATCAAGGACCCGGTTGCAAATGTCAAGTGCAAACTCCATCTCCGTGCCCGTGAAGCTTTCCGGCGAATATTGAAATTGGAAGTTCCCCTCGGTCTCAGCCGCATATTTTTTTAGCAACTTCGCCCCTGTGATCGCAATCTCGATAATTTCATCTTCAGATTTTTTAAATACCTGCTCACGCTGTGCGACGGAAGTCGAATTGTAGAGGTGAACCACTGCCTTGTTGACACCGCGAAGCGCTTCAAATGTCTTTTCAATTATATGTTCTCTTGATTGTGTCAGCACTTGAACCGTTACATCCTCCGGAATCATATCCTCCTCGATTAATGTCCTTAGAAACGCATATTCTGTTTCGGATGCGGCTGGAAAACCCACTTCTATTTCCTTGAAACCAACCTCCAACAGCATTTGAAAATAGTCCAGCTTCTCCTCCAAACTCATCGGGACAACCAGCGCCTGATTTCCATCCCTTAGATCGACACTGCACCATGTGGGAGCTTCCGTAATATATTCCTTCTCCGTCCATTTCAAGCTTTGCACCGGGGGCATATAATAGCCTCTTGAATACTTTTCAACATTTTTCATATTCACGACCACCTTTTCGTTTTTATCGTCCCATTTTTGAAAAAATAAAAAAGCCCATCATCTCATAAGAGACGACAGGCTTTGCCTACGTGGTACCACTCTTTTTGATTCGTTTTAAAACAAAACAAAACGAATCCACTTTACGACACGATTACGGCGGTCAACCGTTAAGGCCTACATTTCAGCCTTACCACTCCCGGGCGAGTTGGGGAATTTATTGACTGTCTTTCACCAGCCGACAGCTCTCTAAACAATAATGGTTCCTTAATACTCCCAATCATCGTGTTTATGATTTGTTTGAAATTTTTTGATTTTTCTCATTCTATAACGGATAAGGAAAATAATCAAGACAAAACGGCAATTCTTTTTTTACAAAAAAACGAAATCGTCAAAATCCCTTTATCTGAGAATAATAAAAAATAGTGACCATTTCATATCAGCATTATCAAAAAATAATTCAAAAACCCCCGGGTCAAATGAATCCGGAGGTTGTGAAAGAGTGTAAATTGTTATATTAAGCCGCTTTTTTGATTTGGATTTTTTTACCTTTTTTACGCCATTCCTTATATTCAGCAGTTGCCGTGAAAAGCACATCTGTTGATGAATTAAGAGCTGTTTCGAATGAGTCTTGTAAAACACCAATGATAAAGCCTACTCCAACGATCTGCATCGCCACATCATTTGGGATTCCGAACAAGCTCGCTGCTAGAGGAATCAATAATAAGGAACCTCCTGCAACCCCTGAAGCACCACAGGCACATACAGCAGATAGAACGCTAAGAATAATGGCTGTAGGAATATCCACATGAATGTCTAAAGTATGAACGGCTGCAAGCGTCAATACGGAAATCGTAACCGCAGCACCGGCCATATTGATCGTTGCACCTAATGGAATGGAGACAGAATAAGTATCCTTATTCAAACCTAAGTTTTCACATAATTTCATATTAACAGGAATATTCGCCGCGGAGCTGCGTGTAAAGAATGCAGTAATTCCGCTTTCCCTGATACACTTGAATACAAGTGGGTACGGGTTTTGACGAATCACGACGAACACCATGATGGGATTGACCACTAAGGCAACAAAGAACATACAACCAATCAATACGGCAAGCAATTTGCCATAGCTTAGCAATGACTCAATTCCATTTGTCGTAATAGAGTCAATTACAAGTCCCATAATACCAAGTGGAGCCAACTTGATTACCCATGTTACCATTTTCGATACAGCATCTGAAAAATTAGTAATCATTGTCTTTGTCGTTTCTGGCGCATTTCTTAGGGCAATGCCTAGGACTACCGCCCAAGCTAAAATACCGATATAGTTTGCGTTAAAAATGGCTTTCACTGGATTATCAACAACGTTTAGCAATAAGGTTTTGAGAACCTCTACCACACCGCCAGGAGCTGCTAAATCCTCCGCACCCTTTGCAAGTGTTAAACTTACTGGGAATATATAGCTTACAATAACCGCAATGAATCCAGCTAAAAAAGTACCTAATAAATAAAGTCCGATAATCGATTTCATGTTCGTTTGCTGACCACTCTTATGCTGCGCGATGGCTGACATAACTAAGAATAATACCAAGACTGGGGCAATAGCTTTTAACGCACCTACAAATAAAGATCCTAAAATAACAACTGGTTTGGCTGCTCCTGGAACCGCTACAGCCAGAATAACACCAATAATTAACCCGATAATGATTTGTTTGACCAGACTGATTTGATTCCACTTTTTCAATAAATTTTTCATAGATGTCCCCCTGCTAGTTTTTTAGATGGATCCTCATACTCACTCTCCACCATTTCTCAACTAAACTATAAATGATTTCAATAGTAGTATAAAGAATATTTAGATATATTACAATACTATTTTAAAATCATAATAGACAGAAAATTTATAAGGTTCTGATTAATAGGGGTTACTTTTTGACAATGCTTTTATTACACGTTTTCTCCTGTGTTGCAACTTCCACTTTTTATTGGGAGTTCCAGCAACTTCCTAATATCAATGGGTGCATGGAATTCTCCACTTGCTCATTTTTAGCCCAATAGTTTCTGCCGAATCTGCATTTCTTGAATATGAATGTCCTTATTGATACAATCACTCATGCCAACAAAGTATGATAAAAAGTGAGGAAAACTATATGAATGATGTAATCGAAACAATTCTTAATCACCGTTCGATCCGCCATTTCGAGAACAAGGCATTGACAGAAGAACAAATAAAGACAATTGTTACCTGTGCACAAGCTGCTGCCACATCAAGCTTTATTCAGGCATACTCTATTATTGGAGTGAAGGATCCTGTTAAAAAGAAGAAATTAGCCGAACTTGCGGGAAATCAAGAGTATGTGGAAAAGAACGGCCACTTTTTTGTATTTTGTGCTGATCTTTACCGGCATTCCATGATTGAGGAAAAGGAAAATAAAAACCTAGAAGTATCACTTGAAAGTACCGAAAAATTTATGGTGGCGTTAATTGATACCGCTCTTGCTGCCCAAAATGCTGTGATTGCTGCTGAATCCCTTGGGCTGGGAATTTGCTATATTGGCGGGATTCGCAACAACCTAGAAGAAGTGAAGAAAATCTTAAATATTCCTGACCGAGTCATCCCACTGTTTGGGCTGGCCGTTGGATACCCTGCCAAAATAACCGGTCAAAAACCTAGACTTCCATTTGAACATGTTTACCACGAAGATGAATATGAGCCAAACAAAGAAATTTATTTACAGCAGCTGGATGAATATAATGAAATCATCGCAAACTATTATCTGCAAAGAACGGATGGAGTTAGAAAAGATCGCTGGACAGAACAAATGGCAGCAATGCTTGAAAAGCAGACTCGTATGTATATGAAGGATTTCATTCAAAAAAACAAACTAGATTTACGATAATTCACCACGGGGACAGTTCTCGTGGTTTTTATTGAGGTTCGTTAAGGCCACGAGAACCGTCTCCATGGACTTTAAAAAATGATAATGTAATCAGAAATTCAGGAAAATGTAACCTGATATTAAAATAGATGAAAACGAATTATGGGATAATCATGACTTCAAGGGTTGTTAAGTTGAAAACCCCTTCTTCATTTAATAATTGATTCTTTTACCAAGGAGTTGCAAGATTTGACACGATTAAGAAAGAAAAGGAAACGAGTAAGATGGCGAAGAGTGTTTGGGGCCCTTCTTATTTTAGGTATTTTAGTAGTTGGCCTATTTCATCTAATTCAATACATAGGTGGAACAATTAAAGCCGTCAACCAACCACTTAAAAAAGTGGAAGGAAAACAACCATTTCAAGGTGAGAAAAATAAATTAGATGAAGTCAATGTTCTTTTATTAGGCAGTGACTCACGTGGAGAAAAACATGCTCGCACGGATACAATTATGGTTGCCCATTATGATCCGCAAACGCATAAAATCAAACTTATTTCTCTAATGCGCGATATGTTGATTTCTGTACCAGAACATGGTCAGCAAAAATTAAATGCAGCTTATTCGTTTGGAGGTCCTGAATTGCTAAGTGAAACAATTAAAGAAAATTTCGGGCTCGATATTCAATATTACGCGATGGTAGACTTTAAGGGATTCGAAAAAGCGGTCGATCTGCTCGTGCCAAATGGCATTGAAGTAGATGTCCCTTACGAGATGTCTTATGGCATAGAGACGAAGTTAGAAAAAGGCAAACAACATTTGAATGGTCAAGAGTTGTTAGGATATGTCCGTTTTCGCCATGATCGATTAAGTGACTTCGGTCGAATTCAAAGACAGCAAGAAGTGATTTCAAAACTAACAGATGAAGCTGTAAGTCTACATAGTGTAGTTAAACTTCCTAAGCTTTTAGGTCTTACAAATAAATACATAGATACAAATATGGATAGTTCAACCCTTTTGACGATTGGAAAAGACATAGTTACAAAGAAAAGTAGAGAAATAGAAACGATACGCATACCAGAAGATGGCAGTTTTCAAAATAAACGGGACGAAGAGCTTGGAGACGTATTAGAAGTAGACTTCAATCAAAATAAAGAAGCACTTAATCAATTTTTAGGAGGATAAAAGCCACGGGTACTCGTGGCTTTTATCTTCCTAAAGGCCGCAATAACCGTCCCCAAGGATCAAAGGACTAAAAAGTATTGAATTTGATTTGACGAGATCGGTGTAATGGCCATTAGGCGATATCCTATACTTAGTAATTGCGATAAGGTTTCCGCACAATTATGGCGCGGCGGCTCAATCGGAGCGTGGTAACTTTTATAAAGATGAATTAACTCATTATTATTTGTACAGTGAAGCAAGACAACATGCCTTCCTGTCCATGCTTGCCCGATTATAGGTTGAATTTGGGTTTCCCGTTTGTTTCTCATATTGAACACCTTCAACAAATTGATTCAATAGTTTATGAATGAGAAATTGTCCAATGTTCATGAACCTAATAAACAATATTACGAGCTCTCCTTTGAAAAATACCAGACACAGAATAAACGTGAGATAAAAAATGCCAGGCATATTGTACTCCATGAAATATACCATTCCCAGTGTATGTATTTGATGAGATCTGTGTATTTTTCAATAATGACTTCAAAAATCGTCAATAAAGAACTAAATCCGATATAATATCCCAATTGAATTGGGGTACTTCGTTCATTGGGATACCATACATTAAAGACGGAACATATGATTGGAAAAGCAAAATACTCAAACGTGAAACTAGTCCGATTGATGGAAGCAAATAATCGAATAGGATATTCAAGCATCCCGAATTCTACAACTAATAAACCAAAAAGAAATGTAATTACCTGTTTGAATAAAAACGCTACTACAGCAAGTCGAATTTTATTTTTCGGTATAAAGAATGGAATCGCTGCTGTCACAGCATAAACCGATAGCAAAATCCACCATTCAATTCTCATTAGCCTTCCACCGCTCCGCCTGAAATAGGGCTTTGTCCTTAAAGAACCAATTACAGCAAGCTTGACTTACGTAAAAGAGAAACACTATGTATATCCACATCCCGGAGTACGTTATGCGTTCATATTCTAATAAATCGGTATATCTCTCGAGAACAATATCAATCAACGTGATAACAGAAATCCAAACGAAAAAGTATGTCAATCTAAACGCTAGACTGCCCTTTACTCTCCTGTGGACGTAAAATATGGCAAACAATGAGGGATAAAAAAAATAATCGATTGTAAGGGGAAGATCTGTCGCCTTTGGCAATTCCCGTACAGGAGCACTTAGCAAACCAAGCTTAAAAGAAGGCATATCGCAAAGCCATATGACTGCTTGAAACATTAAAAACGCTAAGAATCCCCTCCGCCGGTCTTTGCGTGGAATAAACAGGATCAAAGCAATAATGGTGAACAGCCATATTGCTATAAGGATATAAAACTCCATCCGCATGTTTCAGAAACTCCCGTCGCGAGAAAATGATGAATGTTATTAAAAGTATTTTCCATTTTCTCTATTCCTATTCCATTGCATGACCACAGGGATGGTTCACGTGGCTTTTAGTGAGGTTAGTATGGCCCCAAGATCCGTCCCCATGGAATTCCTAACACCTTACATATTTCCGCTTAAAACCAAGCTTCCCTCTATCTATTTCCTTTTGTATATTTTCGGAGGCTTGTAGGATGCTGCTTTTTTTCTTGTCCCGCTTGATTTCAACTGGGCCTACTGACTTAGCGGTTTCGACCGCCTTCTCATGGAGAGGCACATATGAAATCGCGACTGTGTAGATAAAATTATTCATTGCGGATTTCGTCCGATCAGGAGAATCGTGAATCGTATTTTCCACTTGTTCAAGCATACTCGCAAGCTTGCTGGCGCTAAATTCACTGTCCGGGCGATTCCCCAAAAGCCAGCAGTAACAACTCCACCCTGCCGACATTCTAAGTTCTTCACCGCTAGCGATCCATTTATCGGCAACAACTTGCGCAATATCGGTTTCTGCCAAAGTGACGGCCACCACATAATCGGAAAGCATATAAAAATACGCCGAATCTATCCAACGCTCAAAATCAGCCTGCGTCATCGTTTTTGGATCCGCAATGATGCCGGCAAAATACATAGCATCGTAGTTCCCGGTGGCATAAAGCTGCTCGGCCAAAGGCTGATTTTTCTTGATTATCTTTGCGATCGGCTTCATTGCGCCAGTAGCCACGCCAAATAGCGGCTCGTGTGCACCATTGCTTATGTAAGTCTTTTTCGTTCGTTCCTTACCAAGGGCTTCTAGTTCCTGCATTACTATTTCGAAATCCATTGATTTGCACTACCTTTCCCTACTTATTATATCCATTGTACTGTAATACCTGTTTTAAAACATACATTCAAAAACTGAATTCCGCAATCCTGCATGCTTATAGAAAAATGAATGCAAAAAGGACTTCCATGGATTTTTCCATGAAATTTATTCCTTCGCTTCGTTTTATTTCCTAGTTTATGACACTTATTTAGGTATATTGTCACAAAGCAATTCTTAATGTAATACTGTTCATCAAATTAAAATGAATTGTAATGCTATCGTTCTGTAAATGAATCATATGCCATGTTAGGGTTATATCATGAGAATTTTACAGGAGGTAGCGCACAGCATGAAGAATTCTTTTAAATCATTAGTTGTAGCTGGTGTAGCTACAATAGCCTTAGTAGTACACACTAATACCGCGATGGCGATTACCCAATCTTTCAATCAAAATGATCACAGCCTTCCGGTATATGATATACAAAATAGTTTAACCATTGGAAATAAAGGGCTATTACATGATATTTCTATTGGAGAAATCTTGCAACCGCAGAACTTATCCATCCAATTGGCAAAGCCTGCGATAAATGTAGCTGCAAAAGCAGTAGAGTTACTAGCGGAACCATCAAAACCTGCAGCTGAGACGACAAATGATTCGTCAGTAGCAGAAGAAAAAGCGGCTCAACCAATTGATCCTAAAGTGGAGGATCCAACTGAACATAAAGTGGAAGCTCCAGTGGAACCTAAAGTGGAAGCTCCAGTTGCAGAGCCTGCAACACCAGCGGTTTCTATTTCAGATAAGGAAAAAGACTTATTTGCCAGATTAGTCGAAGCAGAGGCAAAAGGTGAGACGTATGAAGGAAAAGTAGCCGTTGCAACCGTCGTGTTAAATCGAGTGGAGTCCCCTGAGTTTCCTGATACGGTGACAGAGGTAATTAATCAAGTAGTCGGTCATGCTTATGCCTTTTCACCTGTTCAAAATGGTGAAATTAATAAACCGGCATCTGAAGAGTCAACTCAAGCAGTAGAAGAAGCACTAAATAGAAAAGATACGTTAAACGATTCTATATTTTTCTATAACCCTGAAATTGCAACAGATAATTGGATTCGATCCCGTGAAACAGTTGAAACAATCGGGAATCACGTATTTGCAAAATAGCAGGAGAATCATAAAAATGGCGTGCCAAACTGACAAAAGTCAGGGCACGCCATTTTTATTGCCGATAGGAGTGTTCTTGTGGCTTTTATAAATGTTAGTAATGGCCACAAGAACAGTCCTCATGGACCCCTATCAAATGTGAAATAGCCACACGACGATTGGTCCTAGAAAGGAGCCTATGATTGCACATAATGTCATCGTAACAGAACTCATCGAAAAGGTAAGTTCACTGTATTCGGCAGCCTTTGAAGTTCCTATCGCATGTGATGCACTGCCAAGGGCGATACCCCTTCCGATGGGACTATGGACGCGCAAAAATTTAAAGATAGTAGGAGCGGCAATGGCACCAAATATGCCTGCTATCATGACACCTACGATTGCCATCGAGGCATTCCCCCCCAAACCTCTAGTCACTTCAATGGCAACAGGGGTTGTAAGAGATTTAGGGATGATTGAAAGAATTAAGGTATGATTGATCCCGAACAGCTTAGCAAAAATGCCCACACTGACCATTCCAGAAATGGCACCAACCAAAACCCCGCCTACTATGGGAAAAAAATGATTTTTTAAAAAATGACGTTGTTTATACAATGGATAAGCAAGTGCTACAACTGATGGACCTAAAAGAGAATTAATCCATTGCCCGCCAATCATATAGCTTTTATATGGAATACGAAGAATGAAAAGGATTATGATAATTAGAGTAGTGGCAGTTAAAACGGGAATTAAAAATGAGTAAGAATACCGTTTATAAATTTTAGTCATCACAAAATAAGCGACGACGGTTAAAACAATCATGCAGAATGCGAATAAGAATTCTTGCATTCTTTATCATCCTTTCTTTTTTGTGCTTTTTTCTCTAAAAATTGACCTGCCGTTCCAGTAATTGCAATGGATAAAATGGTACTTAATAGAACGGCTGCAACGAGCAAAGCACCATGAATAGAAAGCAAGGAAGAATAATTCATGATCCCGACTGTAGTAGGAATAAAAAATAACATTAATATACTTAATAGGAAACCTGCTCCACTCTCAATGCACTTTAATGGAACAATTTTTAAGCATAAACAAAGGAAAAGCAATAAGAGTCCTATTATACTACCAGGAATGACTAAGTGAAAAAAGTTATGAATAACAGTTCCAAGGAAGGAAAAGATATATAATATACATATTTGCAAAATGATAATGATAATTTTCATGTTTGTGTTGTCCCGATTGGGAACAACGTCCCTTCTTTCTAATAAAATTGGCCATTTTTTATACCAAATGCCAAAAAAGAAGTGTATCATTTATAACGCCTTTTTACAAACTTGATGCCTTAGTGACGGTTCTCGTGGCTTTTTGTTGGAATTATGGGCTCCTAGTAATATTAATCAAAATGAGGTTAAAACAGTTTCTTTTTCCCTATCATCGGTTATAATATGAGTAAGTATTGAATATAGTAAAAAGACCGAACTTGCTGGAACATGTCCGGTCAACAATAGACGGTCCCTCAAAGGGGTCGGCTTTTTGGGCAGAATAATCCACCTGAGCCGTTAACTCAAGGGTGGATTATTTTTTTGATTTAAATGACAGTATAGTTACGATTAGACTGGCAAAACCAATCGCGAACATTAGTGATTCAAACACTGTCATTCAGCATCACCCCCTTCCGTTTGGGAGTGTACCGACCACCCTTGAGAAATCCTATTCTATTGTACTTCAAGTATATCATACCCTCTTCAAAATAAGAACATATATTCGTAATTTCCTTTTCGTTGGTTCATTCATTCTAAAAAGTGGTTAAATAGAGAGTGTGATAAGAATGGTAATTGAAAATAAATTGACCAAAAGATTATATGGAAGACTGATTTTTTGTGACTTAATTTTTGGTAGTAAAAGCAGCTTGATCATCCTTCTCCTTTATGTAATGTGGTGGAGGGTTTTATACACCATTACAAAAATAGGACAATTGAAAATCAATATTCCGATCTTTTCAGGAATCACCATGCTGCTGTTAGGAATGTTTATTCATATATTTGTTGTTTATCGAAAGCATTTGAAAAAAAACTATTTATTCCAGGTTGATAGCCGGATTGTAATAAATAATACACAATTGGTTATTGAATCAAGGAATTCTAAGGACCGTCAGGCTTTTCCATTGGAAAGCTTAATACGAATCAAGGAAAATAAAAAATGGTATTTTCTATACTTTCAAGATAAAACCTTTATCCCCATTGCAAAGAAAACAGAGCAGTCTTTTGAACAGATAAAAGAATGTTTTACTGTTTTTAAACCCATTCAGCAGATCTTGTCGAAATGGACGATTCTCTTCTATTCATTGTCTACCATTGTTGGAGTGTATTATGTTGGTTCAAATGCTGTCAATTTCAATGGGGCTTTAGCCTGGAAGATCTCCGAGTTGAAAACAGAAACAAGAATACAGCTAGAGAATGATAATTTTTATTCAACAAAGCTGGATGGAATACTAGATTCTGTAAAGGCGAAGATGGAACTAGAACCGTATTTAATGACCAATGATTTAAAAATAGAATTTGCACAGGATGGCACAATCACAGATATATATACGTATATTTACGGATTTGACCAAAATCAGAAATTACAATCAGGATACTTAATTTATTTTGATAAATCTAAGGGCAATAAGCTAAAGGTTCATAAACAAGATTGGAATGGGCAAGGAACAACGGTTTACGATCCGAATAACGATTTATCTATAGTCATCGACATGTTGAACTGGATTCCGGTTGAAGATCAAGTAAAACAATGGAAAGAAGAAAAGAATGCTGTTCTGTATAAGGGAATAAGAAACTGGGGTATTATTCAAGAGGGGATTCACTTTATCGATGAAAATGGTAAAACGATTCCTTCCATTGCTGATCCGGAAAACTATGGACCAACGATCTCTCTTTATATTCCCGGCAAAGAGGAAATAATTACTCCTCAGCGTTATATATATAAAGCTTTTTTTCGTGAAGAAGAGTTTCCGCTCTAAATATTTATTAATGAAGGATGATCTACATGAAAAAAACGAAATATCGATACCTGATTTTCATTTCAGTATTAGTCGTAATCTTCCTAATCTTTCAAATGAGTAAAGAGGATCATGAAAAGCCAATTCCAAAACCAGTGGAAGTAAAAAAGGCAGATATTAATAGTAAACTCCCCTACACACTTCAAGTAGAAGAATATGATCAAAAACCGGAAACGATTGCTTATCGAATTTGGTTTGATTTCATGGAAAGTTTAGAGAGCGAGGGAACGATCACCAATCCGACCTTTACTAGATTTACTAAGTTATCGGGAGATGAAAACTCTTTTGTTGTTGCGGTCGTTTTTCAAGTTCAGATACCTGAAAGAACACCAGCAATCGATTATGGTTGGGGAAAGATGCAGGAGGATAGGGTTGTTCCTGCCATCGTTTGGAAACTAACAATCAATAAGGGAAGAGAACTTAACGTACACCTTAACAAACATTGAACGAACAACCGATACGCAAATTGGGCTGCCGCCCATTGAATCGTGGAAAGAATATCAAAAGAAAGCGGGAATAGAGATACCATCGGAAAGCATCCGCTATGAGATTAAGGATCAAAAGCTTAGGGTCACGTATGATAACGGGAAAAAATGGCGGGAGGTTCCCGTTGCAATCGAAGATTTATATAGCGGCGAATCCAATAGCGCTGAACAACAATTAGGAGATGGCGGCTATGTGATTACACCGGAAATCACAGCGTTTGTCCTTAACCAAGGGACACGGGTCCTAGTTAGTACGGATAAAGGGAAGTCTTGGAAGGAGTCGTTGGTATCGGATCACCTGCCGTTTTTACGCATGCTAAAACTCGGGTTTACGTCTGACAAAGATGGTTATCTGATTATTACAGGTGATAAAACAATGAGTTGGGAAGCACACTTTGTATTTAAAACCAACGATGGTGGTCAATCATGGTATAATGCCGGTTCAGTGGATGATACTCAGGCCTTAGTGACAGATGGTAGGTTTATTACTGACCAATTAGGGTTTATTTCCTTTGGTGAATATCGGTTGGAAGGTCAGCCTCCCGTTCCAAATCTCTTCCGGACTACCGACGGCGGGACCAACTGGGAACGCGTAGAGGTTCCGATACCTGAAGAATATCGGGGCTACTTCACAGTAGCTGAGATTCCTACCTTTCACGGAACGGAAGGAACTTTATTAGTGAATCAAGGCCAACAAGGCGATTACCTTGGCGGAAAGGTACTAGCAAAGTTTACCTCTCAGGATCAAGGAAAAACATGGTCTTTTTCTGGGTTGGTCGATCCAGATGGGGTGCTTAGATAACATAAGAGACAATAAGAAACGGTTCTCGTGGCTTTTTGTGAAGAGAATAAAAGCCACAAGGACCGTTTCCACGTTTCCTAACTTGGAAATAAATCCGAAGAAAGGTAGCGTTCTCCGGTGTCTGGCGCGATACAAAGGATTCTGCTTGATGTTGGCAGATTTTTCGCTATTTCGACGGCGAAATGGGCCGATGATGCTCCTGATGCCCCTACAAAGATCCCCTCCTCTGCAGCAAGGCGGCGTGCCATCACTTGGGCATCTTCATCCTTGATAAGCAAAATTTCATCAAATATTGTGCGATTTAATATGGAAGGAATAAAACCGGGACCTGTTCCAGGAATTTTATGAGGTCCAGGCTCTCCACCAGAAAGAACAGGAGATCCAAACGGTTCCACAACGTAAATTTTCAAGTCTGGAATCTGCTTTTTCAGTTCTTCTCCAACCCCCGTTACCGTACCCCCTGTTCCTGCAGTCAACACAAGGGCATCTAATTTTCCTTCGAACGCTTCAAGAATTTCAACTGCTGTAGTTTCACGATGTGCATCGGCATTCGCAGGATTCTCAAATTGCATGGGAATAAAACTATCAGAAATGGATTCGGCTAAACGGTTTGCTTCATCAATAGCTCCCTGCATACGAAATTTAGCTGGAGTCAAATGGACTTCTGCTCCATATGCTTTTAAAATCTTCACACGCTCGGCAGTCGCATTATCAGGCATGGTAATAATACAGCGATACCCTTTCACCGCACATACCATGGCAATTCCAATACCCGTATTACCGGAAGTCGGCTCGATCACGGTACTTTTTCCCGGAATTAATTTTCCCTCATGCTCTGCACTTTCAATCATATTGATGGCAGCACGGTCTTTCACACTGCCGCCTGGATTAAATGATTCCAATTTTATGTAAACTTCCCCGCCAGTTGGCTCGGGCAGTTTATTCAATTTTACAATCGGCGTTTTCCCAATTAAGTCAAGGATTGAACTGTAAAGTTTCAATACTCTCCCACCCTTCAAAGATTTTGAAAAAAATCCCCCATGACCACTCCTTTATAAGTATGGGGGAAAATAGTACGTTTATCCATTCAGAACTTTCTCTAAATGTTTCACTGTTGGAGTCAAGTTCGCGAAGAAATAGGCTTCGCGCAGTCTTCGAGATGGCGCACTATCCTTAACATACCCTGCACTGCCGTTGTGCAGCATACTTGCTTGGACTGCTTCTAACGTTAAATAGGCAGTTTCAAGTCGAACCCGGGCAATCTCCCTGAAGTTTAGACTTTCCCCTTTATAAAGAGATTGTAATTTTTCCTGGGCCTGCTGCTCTGCTGTACGTAATACTTCGGGTTGTTTAGTCAGAAATTGATTACAGCCATTTTGTTTTTGACACACTTTCTCAATGGAAGATATCGAAGCCTGAGTCACACCAAGACCGAGCGGAATTTGGTAAGAGAGAAACGCCGGACGGATCTCTTCAACATATTCCTCTGCATTTTCTGACAAAATCCACTCATCTGGAACAAACACATCATGAAAGGAACATGCGTAGGTGGCACTTCCATTGATTCCAAGGTAATCCACCTTTTCTTTCATTTTTAATCCTTCCGTGTTACATGGAACAAAACACATGATTTGTTTATCCTCATTTACGCCTGCAATACATCCAAACCAGTGATCACTGCCAAGGTTAGAGACAGAAGGCAATACCCCCGATATCAGATAACCGCCTTGCACAGGTTTCGCCTGCAAATAAAGTTTTTCCAGACCGGCATAATATTTCATCGGGTTAGATAAACCAGTTCCAGCTAAGATCTCCCCTTTTTCAAGGGATGGCAGCATTTTATTTTTTAATTTTTCATTCTTTGTCTGACGAACATATGTTAACGCAGCTAGATGGCACCAAAGACAAAACGCGGTGGTCATACAAACCTTAGCTGTCTCTTGGACTACATACATCTCCTCTAAAAGATAGTCCCTTTGTGACTTATTAGCAGAGGAAAACATTCCGGCTTCCCCAAGTTTTCTTAGAAATATTTCAGCATAGTAGGCCTCAGTATCAATTTGTTTCACGTATGGCTTCAATTCATCCTTAATTAACTTTTCAAGCGTAGATGATTGACTTATAATCCCTATTTCCACGACTGTCACCCCTCAGAAAGTTCATAAATCATTCAATTCCAATTAGTTTAGTTGGTTATAGAGTTATATTATTATACTTTGTTCATAAAATCAACCATCTTTTTAAAATTTTCAGACTATAGGAATCATAAGAAAAGCGGAATGCGCCTGCCTATCGGCGTATGGAGCTGGACAATTCTCGAATTCAAAACTTATAAATATATTAAAAAAAGGCTAAAACCCACGTTTCTGGTTTTATAGCCTTTTCTCTCTTACTCTATTATTTTTCTGCAAGTTCCGTAATGGAATCAATTGGGGTATTTACTGCCTCACGAGCACGCTTTACAGCAGCTTCGTCGGGAGCATCATAGAAGCAAAGGCATTTAGTCATATCCTCACACACGTACGTTCTTGAGAATGCCACTTCAGGAACTTCTTGATAATGAACAGAATTCTTCTTTTTGCGAGCTAAGTATTGATCCATGGTTATTTCTGCTGGAATATTCCATTCAACTAAATAGTTGACCACATCGTTATTTTTCTTAACATCCCCTAGTTCTTTTCCAACAAGGCGAACTTCTTTAACAAGTTCAACTGGAATTCCATCAGCCTTTAGTGTTTCAGTCGCAGCAGTTTGTTCCTCGCCCTCAACGATAAAGAAAGAACGTGAAAAATCTTTTGATACTTGTACTTCAACTAATGATGCATTTTGTTCATTCAGTTTTGCTTGAAGTTCAGAAACCTTTTGATTCAATTCTTCCTTAGTAGAAACAACTTCTTTTAAAGATGATTCAATTAAATAAAGTGCCATTCTTAATCCCTCGCTTTTTGAAATATTTATAATTGTCGTTCAATAAGGTTATTTTATTATACTTAGTATAAAAAATCAACCTTATTAATTTTTAGTATTTTATGATAAAATAGATAAAAACACGGAAAGGTTTGTAAGAATGAAAACAAGATATGATATACCCTGTAATATTGCCCAATCACTAAATATCATTGGCGATCGCTGGTCATTATTAATTGTCCATGAAATTCTCAATGGACAAACACTGTTTAGCGAAATGAAAAAGGCTTTACCTGGAATTTCATCCAATCTTTTATCAGACCGGCTGAAATATTTAGAAGAAGAAGGGCTTATTTCGGCAGAGCTCTATTCTACTCACCCTCCACGCTATCGTTACCGATTAACAAAGAGCGGAGAGGAATTAGAGCATGTCTTCAATTCACTTATTATCTGGGGCAGCCACCATTTACAAAAATGTTATAAAAAACTAATTGATTCCGAAACCGGTGATGAGGTTGAAATTTCTTATTATAATAAAAAAACGGGTAACATCGTGAAACAGGTTGAAGTCGTTGCCATTCAAGATGAACTGCAAAAGGCTGGAGAACAATAATCTCCAGCCCTTTTCACGCTCTTGAAGCCATTCCCCAATGCTTGCCCACCCATCCTTCGAATAAGCCAATTAATCGATCCAATAGGAATCCGCTCACTCCGATAAAAATGATCCCCGCTAGAACGTAGTCGAGGTTTAACGTATTCCTTGCATCAACGATTAAAAAGCCAAGTCCTGACTGGGCTCCAACCATCTCTCCTGCTACAAGGAAAATCCAACCCGTCCCGACAGCAAGACGCAGGCCGCTGACAATCGATGGGAATGCTGCTGGAAAAATGAATGAAACCATTAACTTCAGATTCCTAATTTCAAGGTTTTCAGCAATTTTCAAATAGGACCGATCAATCTTATTGACACCCATAACGGTCGTTAATAGGACTGGAAAAAAGGCAGCAATAAAAATAATGACAATCGCCGGCATGTTTCCGATTCCAAACCAAAGAACGATAAACGGCGACCACGCTACCGGGGATACCGGCCGTAAGTACTTGTACAATCGGATCAAACACTTGCCATATTTTCGGCAGTCTTCCAAGAATCATTCCAAGGATAATAGCAGGAACAACAGCTAAGAAATAACCAGCAAGAAACCTGCCAAGACTTACTTGTAAATGCACGAATAAAGTTCCCTCGACAATAAGGGCAACAATGGCTTTCCCCACACTTAACGGAGAAGGCAGCAGTGCTTCAGGATAACCGCCCACCCATATCACCACTTGCCAGATGATCACCAGAATAACCATCCCAATTAAAAAATTCAACAGCTTTTTTCCTATTTTCATTATTTGTCACATCGCTTTATTAATAAATGTATTGTCCACAAATTCTTCATATAATGGCGGGTCTTCCATTAGCCCCATTTCCAAAATGAGATGGCGGAGCTTATCATATTCCTTTTTTTCTATACGTAATCCATTGAACGAGATCCATTCAAGCGAAAGATCAAGAACTTTCTTGTCTACTTTCATGTAATGCTCAAATGACTCATATAAAGCGGGATCTTTACGGTTGGCAAGCTCGCCAGACTTTATGTACTGGGCCACCATGGATTGAACGGCAGTCTGATTGGCTTGAATAAAATCGTTACGGAATACGAGTACACAGCAATAAGAATTGGGCCAAATGTCATCAGAAGAGTGCAGGACATGCCCTTTATTCAATACTACCGCTTGGGCTCCAAACGGCTCTGCTACAACATAACCCGAAATTCGATTTCCAGCTAACGCAGCTGGCATTTCAGCTGGAGGCATTTCTACTACCTTGACATCATCGTAGGTAAACCCTTCTTTTTTCAATGTTTCATATAATAAGAGATTATGGGTTGAATATTTATGCGGGATTGCAAATGTTGTATTCTTAAGATCCTTTGCATCATCAATCTCTTTTGATGAAATTAACACATTTCCATCTTTATGACCAAGTGCGACAGCTTTCAAATCAATCCCCTTTTCCACGGCTTTCATCGCAAGTTCAATTAAGACAGAGGCACCATCGACACGTCCGGTGTTTAAGGCATCCATTAAATCTGGCCAGGAATTAAATTTGACCAGCTCAATGTTATAATTCTTGAATTGCCCATTATGAACATGGGCATCTACGTACAGTGGTCCGGCATGAGTGATAGGCAGATAACCAATTTTGATTGTTGGTTTACCCAAGGTTTGCCCTGCCCTATGTCCGCACGCCGTCATAAACAATACAATAATGGCAGTTAATAGTGGGATCATCCATGTTTTATTTTTCCTCAACGCTCATTTCTCCTTAAATGATGTATTCAGGTTCCTGGTGACTGCCGCTAAGTTCAAATTCTTCTAATATTCTTTTACGGTAGTGATGAAAATCTTCTCCTGCGCGGTCTCTCGGTTTTGCAAGCAAAATCTTCATATCCTTAAAAATTCTCCCTGGGTGCGAACTCATAATCAGTATTCTGTCAGATAAATAGACGGCTTCATCAATATCATGGGTCACAAGTAAAATAGTCGTCTTTAATTTTTCCTGAATACGAAGGAGTTCATCCTGTAAAAGATAGCGATTGAATGTATCAAGCGCCGCGAAAGGTTCATCCATCAAGATGACATCCGGCTGCATCGCGAGGGCTCTTGCAATGGCAACACGCTGCTGCATTCCACCTGACAATTCATGGGGAAATTGATGAAGAACATGTTCAAGCCCAACAAGCTCTAATGCATCCATAATCCGTTTGTGTTTTTCCACTGCTGGAATTTTTTCTCCTTCTAGTCCTAGTTCCACATTTTTTAGAACCGTGCGCCAAGGGAGAAGATTGATTTGCTGAAACAACATAATACATTTTCTTGAAGGACGTTTCACCTCATGACCATCAAGCATCACTTTTCCTCTATCTGCCTTTTCGAAACCAGCCACCATATTTAAAAGAGTACTCTTACCGCACCCGCTTTTTCCAAGTAATGTAACAATTTCGCCCTTCTCGACCCGATATGAAACCTGGTCAAGCACGTGAAGTGATTCCTTTCCATTAACAAATTTCTTATCCACTTCGGTTACTTCAATCACATCCGTTGACACATCACAGCCCCCTTTATCATAAACCAATATATTCATAGTGGTTTAGTTGGTATTGTAGGTTATTTTATTATACTTTATTTAAAAAAACAACCTACTAATTTCATTTTTCTGAAATTTTGCTTCCCATAAAATAACCTAAGGCCCGACTAGCTCCTATCAGCTAGTCGGGCCTTTCACGCGCAGAACTTCTGATTGTCCCCTAAAAGAACTGTCCCCAAGGACTCCATAAAACGTTATTTCATTCCTGTCCTATACTTTTTTTCACTTGAGGATGTCTCTTTTGAATCATGCTTCGCTTTTTCTTCAAGTTGTTCTTCCTTTAAATCCTCAAGCGGTATTGGATCAACTGTTTGCTCACTCTTAAATTTATCAAACAAGCTCTCGTTCTCAGTTGGATATTGTTCAGGGTTGTCCATGTTCACTTGGGTATGATGAAAATCCGGTTTTCTTTTATTCTTTTCCATATCCTCTCACCTCGATATTTTCAATACCCTATTCTGCAAAATAAAAACTTATTTCGTAATTGGCACCTGCTTTTTAAGTTTGGATTTTTGTGTTGGCTACAAGGAGCGTTTTTGTTTTGTATACATTAATTTTTTGTAAAATTAAGAAAAAACTACTGGTAAACCTGACCTAACGGAGGTATAATTTACCTGTTTTTATGACTTTAGGACTAGGGAGGGTTTTTTATGACTTGGTTTACGAAATGGGCATTGCGGAACAAAGCAGCATTGGTTTTTGCTGTAATTGCCTCGATGATATTTGGCATTTTTAGTTACACCACGATTCCAATGGAACTGATGCCATCGGCCGACCAGCCATACGTAACTATTTCAACAGTTGGAAACGGTATGGATGCCGTAAGTATGGATGAACAAGTAACACAGCCAATTGAAAAGGCATTGAACGGCGTAAGAGGAAAACAAAGCGTCGTTGCACAAACAGGAAATAACTTTAGCCAGTTAACCGTCACATTTGAATCGAAAATTGATGTTAAAGAAGCAAAACAGCAAATTGAAGAAAGAATTTCAATGGTCAAATTCCCCAATGGGGTAATGAAACCATATGTTATCAACCTCAATACATCTGAAATTCCAATTGTGGAATTAGGTCTCACCTTTGATAAGGAAATTGGCAATAATGAACTAAATATCGTTGAAAACGAGATTATGCCAATGTTCAAAGACCTAAAAGGTGTCGGCAATGTCATCACCAACGGAGGAAGAAATCAACAGGTGATGATTGAAGTTAACCCGAATAAATTAGCCGCAGCAAATTTCCCGCTTGAAAAGCTATACACCCTCCTTCAAGGAAAAACTGCTTCCGTTGCGGTGGGCGAACAAACGATCAACAACGAAGCGACTAGCATCATCGTAACAGGAAAATTAGAAACGCTAGATGATCTTAAAAACATCCAGTTAAACAGTAAGACAAAACTACAGGATGTTGCTGCTATTACCTTGCAAGAAGACACCGAAAGCATCATCCATTTGAATGGAAAGAGCTTTATTGACGTTGTTATTCAGAAGGATTCCACCTCCAATGCCGTAACGCTTGGAAAACAGGTAGAAGATGCAGTAAAAAAAATCAATAAGGACTTCAAGGGTACCCTTCAAGCAACAATCGTGATGAATTTAGGGGATACCGTTCTTGATTCCATCAATTCGATGACAAGAGAAGTATTGACAGGAGCCTTATTTGCCACCCTTATAATTTGGTTATTCCTTCGCAGTTTCCGGATGACCCTAATCACGATTATCAGTATACCGTTGTCCCTTTGCATGACGATGATACTACTTTCCTTCTTTGGCGTTACCTTAAACATCCTTACGCTTGGAGGTATCGCCGTATCTGTCGGACGGCTAGTCGATGACAGTATTGTCGTAGTGGAGAATATTTACCGAAGGAAGACAAAATAATGAATTAACCCCTGCCTTTCTTATCGAATCAGTTAAAGAAGTGGGATCAGCCATCACCTCATCCACTCTGACAACAGTAGCAGTATTCCTGCCAATGCTGATTGTCTCGGGAGGATTAAGAGATCTAGTTGCACCATTTGCGATTACGATTACTTGTTCATTACTATCTTCCCTGCTAGTTTCACTGACAGTAGTACCGGCACTCAGCGCCCGGATGATGAAAAAGGTAAAGATGAAGGAACACAAGCCGAAATCATTCTACCCTTCTTTGTTAAAATGGTCACTTAATCATAAATGGCTTCCAATCACGATAGCGATTCTCGTTGTAGCCGGGTCCGTCGGGTTATTTTTGACTATGCCCAAAGGTTCTGTCGATCAGAAAGATTCCGCCTACATAGCAATCGGCCTTCGCTATGATAACGGAACTCCATTTAAGGAAATAAAAGATGGGGTTGCGAAAATGGAAGGCATTCTTTCAGAAAAAGATGGGGTAAAAACCCATATTACAGTGGCAGGTGTCAATGAGGATGCGGCACAATATGGCAATCTTCAAGAAGCAAACGTAGTTCGATTTATGATTTTCCCTAAAGAAGGGGTCGATTCTGCCAATTTTGCAAAGGACATCCGAAAAACAAAAGACCAGTTTCCAAATGCGGAGCTGACGGCTGAAACAGCAGGATTGCTTGGGACTAATGCGACGACTGTTTCCATTGATGTCATCGGAAAGAACGATGACGACATCAAAAAAGCAGCTGATATGGTGAAGAAAGAAATAAGCAGCATCGATGGTGTGGATAAAGTAGAAAGTAACGATCAAAATACAAAACCGACCGTGACCATTCAGGTGGATTCCAAATTATCGAATGCACTGGAAATCTCCCAATCTATTTATGCGATGATTAAGCCTGCTGTGATCGGAAACATAAAGATTGATGGACGGACCACTGCCGTACAATTGGGAGCATTAAAGGAAATTCAAACGGTGGACGTATTTAAAAAGTCTGCAGCTGATGACGCCTGATGGGCCTGTTGCTTTATCAAGTATTGCGAAGGTTGAAGAAAGCAATGAGCTGGGACCATCTTTACAAAAGACGGCCATCATTATCTACAGGTAACGGCTCAAGTGAATCCGGACAAAAATGGTAGACGTTGCCGGAAAAATTCAGCAGAAGCTACTAAACCTGGAACAAAGATGAAACATTCGCCACAGGTACAAGTGCAGAACTAACCGGTTCTTCGATGCAGTCCTGCGA
>NZ_JBMPZU010000066.1:0-8196 GCF_049463095.1 Neobacillus sp. 19
TCAGACTGTAGACAAATCCCCATTTTTGGGGTATGTGCCTACAGTTTTTTTGTATAATGAAGATACTACTAATTTTGTAAGGTGATGAAGAAAATGCTAACGAAAAATACTCAGATGAATCGGGATCAATTAGAAATGATAACCCTTGAACAGTTAGTTCCGGAGAACCATTTGGTCCGAAAAGTGGAAGCTGCTATAGATTTTTCATTTATTTATCCTCTTGTTCAAGAGATGTACTCTGCTGAACGAGGACGTCCAAGTATCGATCCTGTTGTATTAATTAAGATGGCATTTATTCAATATATGTTCGGTATTCGCTCGATGCGAAAAACGATAGAAGAAATTGAAACGAACCTAGCTTATCGTTGGTTTCTTGGGTATGGATTCCATGATAAGGTGCCTCACTTCTCTACTTTCGGTAAAAACTATGAACGCCGTTTTAAGGATACAGACTTATTTGAACAGATATTTTACAGAATTCTAAAGCAGGCAGCCGAAAAGAAATTGGTAAGTAGCGAACATGTTTTTATTGATTCTACGCACGTGAAGGCAAGTGCCAATAAGCGTAAATTTGAGAAAAAGGTAGTTCGTAAGGAAACGAAAGCGTATCAAGAACGTCTCCAACAAGAAATCAATTGTGATCGTGAAGAACATGGGAAAAAGCCTTTCCCACCTGACAAATTTGAAAAGGAAGAAACGAAGGAGATCAAGGAAAGTACCACGGACCCAGAAAGTGGGTATTACGTGAAGGACGAACGGACGAAGCAGTTTGCCTATTCTTTTCATGCGGCTGCTGATAAAAATGGCTTTGTCTTAGGCGCAATTGTCACCCCTGGTAATGTTCATGATAGTACAATGTTGGAGCCTCTTCTTGAAAAAGTCATAGGAAACTCAGGGAAACCTGTTGCTGTTGCTGCTGACGCTGGATACAAAACACCTGCTATTGCTCAATACTTAATTGGAAATGAGATTCGTCCTGCTTTACCTTATACACGCCCTCGTACCAAAGAAGGTTATTTGAAAAAGAATGATTTTGTTTATGATGAACACTATGATTGCTACCTTTGTCCGGGAGGACAGGAGTTGAAATATAGCACGACAACGAAGGAAGGATACCGGCAGTATTTTTCAAATCCGGTTCAGTGTAAAGAATGCCCGTTTTTATCCCAATGTACGCAAAGTAAAAACCATCAAAAGCTAATTCAACGGCATGTTTGGGAAGCGTACCTTGAGGAAGCTGAACACCTTCGGCATACAGACGAAAATAAAATAATCTACACACGACGCAAGGAAACGATTGAACGTGTTTTTGCAGATGCGAAAGAGAAGCATGGGATGCGATGGACAACTTTAAGGGGACTTAAAAAATTGTCTATGCAGGCGATGCTTACTTTTGCTGCCATGAATTTAAAGAAGATGGCAAACTGGACTTGGGTTAATCCAACAATGGCATAAAAAACGACCCCGGAGGGGTCTTGTACAAAGAAAAATTGAGCAAAAAATACTTAAAAATGACAAAAGGCACCCGAATAGACTTATTCGGAATGCCTTTTGTCGACAATCTGAGGTAAGCACTTTACAAGTGCTTACCTATTAATACCTCATCCAGAGAAATGATTCTATGCTTTAACTCTTTATTCGAATCTAAAACACCTATTACAATTTGATTTTCTTCTGTTATTGTCGCATATCTGAAATGTTCATCCCCATTAATAAGGAAGGTTGTTTCCTTTTTTGCCTCCATCCTTGGAAAGACACTTTCTATGTACTCAAGTGGCAGAAAATCATCTAATCCTTCTGTTGGTCTACCCACCCATTTAAATAGGAAATCTTTGAGTGTAAATTGTTCAATCATAGATAATTTTTTCTTGAATTGTAGTTCATTCACGGTTACTGTTTTCAGCTTAATCACTCCTCAAATAGTAAGTAAAGTTTATACTTTCATATTCTTAACATCAACTGTATTGAGGTGACAGAATAATTACATTTTGATTTCGGGTTAATTGTACAACAATGATATTAAGAAAGGATTTTAAACGCGCAATTTAAATGGTAAAAAAACACCTAATTGTTGAAACTTTCCATTATTTCAAACGTATGACATATAAAGAAGGGAGTGGAGTTATGTTTAAAAATAATCACCAAGTAACATCGTTTTTTATTTGTTTACTGTTAATCATGTCAGGGTTCTTACTAGCTGCGTGCTCTCAAAAAGAGGAGGAAGATCAGCATAAGACAGCGATTAAAAAGGTTCTTGAACATCAGTTTACTGGTCCAGATGAGGAGTTTATCGAGCTGAATAATAAAGAGGAAATCCAAGAATTAGGTAAGTATTATGCAAAGGTATACGGACCTTACTTTACAGAATCTGGGCTCGATTCCTTCGTAGCTGCATTTGCCACTCAATACCCAACATATGCTAACGATAGTGGCTATAAGCTGAGTCTTAAGAATATCACGATTGAGCAAAGTGAGAATACCTCAAATCGTTATAGCTTCATTGCAGAGGTCGGTTGCCAGAAAAATGGAGAAGAGGAAAAAACGGCTAATGTAGAAGGGGATGTCCGTTTTTCTACAAAGGATGAAGGGAAAATAGAGGGATTTCAATACGTGAATGACAATGGCTTGACGGATATGTTAAGAGCGGGAAATTGAACAATTTAACCAGCAAGGACAAAAAGGACCGAACCGGTTCTTTTTTTGATGATGAAAATAATAAAAGACCGTCGTTTGACGATCCATACTTAGGCAATCGGTGTACCATTTTTAACAGGCTCATCTGGTTTTACCTCTTCTGGTACACCGCCAATTACTAATACCTCTGATTTGAATCCAACAATTCGACGAGGTCGGAAATTTACAACTGCGACTATACCTTATTTACATAGATATAGTTTTTGTTGCAACTATTTGTTGAAATGCCTGATCATGCTCAACAATAACCATTGTGGGATTAAAACTTTGAATAAGCTTTTCAACTTGTATGCGCGAATAAATATCAATAAAATTTAACGGTTCATCCCAAATATATAAATGCGCTTTTTCGCATAAACTTTTGGCTATGAGCAGCTTTTTCTTTTGTCCACCAGAATAATGGGATAGATCTTTCTCAAATTGAATTCGGTCAAAATCCATCTTACGCAGGATGGATTTAAATAACGTTTCATCAATCTTATGCATGTCAATAAAGTCTGATAACAGTCCCTTCAAATGTGAAGTATCTTGTTGGACATAGGAAATAATGAGACCTGAGCCTAAATTTACTGTGCCTGTATGCTGTATCGGATTTCCTAGAATTAATTTGAGGATACTACTTTTTCCGCTTCCATTCTTTCCGTCAAGTACAATTCGATCGCCTTGTTCCACATTAAAGCTAATTGGCTTATTCACTATTTGGTCATCGTACTTAACAGACACATCAGTTAAAACAATCAATTCATTTGACTGAAATTCCAGTGGTTTCAATTTTAATGACTCGGTTTTCTCCACATTTTTTAGCAATTTTGACTTTTCCTCAATAGCTTTTTGTTGCCTTGATTCAAGGTTCTTTGCTCTCTTCATCATCTTTGCCGCTTTATGTCCTACAAACCCCTTGTCCAACTTAGAGCCTGAATTCGTTGTCCCATTTTTGGAGGCCTCCACTTGGTTAGACCAACCAGATGAACGCTTTGAAGACTGTTTTAATCTCCCGATGTCTTTTTGTAGACGCTGATTTGTTGCCTCTTCGTATTCCTGCTGTCGATCAAAATTTAACTTCCATGAAGAAAAGTTACCACTTTGAACTTCAATATTTGCTCTATTTATAGATAAAATATGGTCAACACATCCATCTAAAAAAATTCTGTCATGTGATATTAAAATAAACCCTTTTTTCTTCCTTAGATAATCAGAGACCGTCTTTCGTGCATCCGTGTCTAGATGATTGGTTGGCTCGTCAATTAATAGAAATTGACCCTCAGTCAAAAAAAGTGCAGCAAGCAACACCTTTGTTTGTTCTCCATTTGATAATGTGTTAAATGGTCGGTACATGACTTCGGCATCAACATTGAGATAGGATATTTCACGAAGAAATTGCCAATCCTCTGCTTGGGGGCAAATTTCTTCAAGAATTTCATAAGTATACTTGTTTTTATCCGAAACTGGATAAGGAAAATAATTAAATTCTACCGAAGAAATGATTTTCCCACTATACTCATAATTCCCTAATAATAAATGAAAGAATGTTGTTTTACCTCGTCCATTTCTACCGATAAATCCAAGCTTCCAATCCGTATCTATTTGAAAGTTCACACCTTCAAAAATCGTATCAAAGCTGCCTGGATAGGAAAAAGTTAAGTCTTGAACTTGTATCATTGACATAATAATTCCTCCTTTGTATATCAATACTTTTTACTTTTAATACAAAGTCGGCACATCCATCTATTCTAAATTACTCCGCATAAGTTTGATGGATATTAGCGACTTATACGGAGTATTACATGCGTAACAATAGGGTCAGAATTGCTCATTTCTCTCGCTCCTTTTTTTATTTGATTAAAGTTACAGGTTAAATACCTTCATTCTGATCGATGGAAGAATAAAAAATCCTCCCAAGTTGTAATTGGAAGGATTAGTCTTTCACTTATATAAAATAAGTTCTTTTTTGCCATTTGTATCGTGACAAATAAAGTGAAAACTGATTTATAAAAATGGATAGACTAATCCTATATTTTGTAGTTTGAAGTTATTCATTTCAAATAAAAATATAGATTAGTTAATCATTGTTCATCCATCAGTCCTCTCATAATTGTATTTTCATATTAACAATTTTTATTACGGATTACAATATCCAACTCACTGATACTTAAAGGAGAACTGACAGTAGGGTATATCTAATTCATTTTACATGATTGAATTACGACTTCTGATCTTCTTAGTCATCAATAAATAAATGGCCGGAGTCCTAATCATGATATGATTGTAACTATACATTGGTAATTATGAAAATTAAAGGCTTTATTCTGATGAAAAAATTTAATTATATGTTTGATGAATAAAGCCGAATAGTTAAACGAAGATTGAGTAATTGGGAGTTATGAGATGAAAAATAAAAAAAGAAATAGAGACGGTTTTTTTAAAGATACCCTATTTGAGTTTATATTTGAAGTGGTTTGGAACATCTTAATGTTTATACCAAAAATGATCATTCGCCTAATAGGGAACATTTGGTGAAGGGATTAGTCAAAATAGAGCGAAAGAGGGCAATTGAAAATAACAGGAATATAGGAGGTATGAGATATGAGAATCAATAGGATAGATCATGTGAGTATAAACGTAAATGATCTTTCTGCTGCTAAAGCGTTTTTTCTTGATTTAGGACTTGAAGTGCAAGCGGAATGGGAATTGGATGGAGAACAGCTGGACAGAATTGTTGGGCTAAATGGTGTTAAAACGGCATGTGTAGGATTGGGGATGCCAGATGGTCAGGCATGGATAGAGCTAGTCAAATTTCATACGCCGTCAGATGAAGAAGGTGTGCAGCAACCTTTTGCAAATACGCTGGGTATCCGACATATTTGCTTTGCTGTGGAAGATATTGAAGCTATTGTTGCAAAATTGAAAAAGAAGGGCACGGAAATTTTTAGCGAGATACAGCAATATGAAGAAAGTTATAAGTTATGCTACGTTCGTGGTCCAGAGGGAATTATTTTAGAGTTGGCGGAGAAAATCCGATAAATAAGGAATGGGACTTTAAATGATTTCAATCTCCAACTTTAAAGATTTCTTCTTAAACTAAAGGGTGCGATACTGGAAGATCCGGCTGCCTTCATTGGCGGCTTTTTATTATATAACTAACGGCGTTCGCAGGTTCAGGAATGATTGCTGTGGCCCTCCGTTTTTTGATGTACTAAAGGGGCAGTTTACTTTAAAAATGAATATAATTGAAATAAAGAACTGAACTCAGAGGTGCTGCTGTTTCTTAATTAAGGAGGTTTATGATGAAGTTTTTAATAAAGTTAAATACTATTAGTGCCTTATACGCTATAGCGTTGTATATTGCAATCGAACTCATAGTAAATGTATCTCATATTAGTACGTTAACTGGCTGGGAATGGGATAATGTTTACTTTGTAATTGCTGTTATTAATGTTATTGGACTTCTACTTTCGACCATTTTCTTCATTTGCTTAACAAAAAAATGGACTATAGGTAGAAAATACAGCTATTTGTCATACCTTTTGTGGGCACCCTATTTTATTCTTTTTTTCTCCTTTTTCCCTGTTGTTTTTCCTATAAATGCAGGAGTCACACTTTTTCCGAGATTTAGCCTTCTGATTTATGGGTCTGTCATTCTGTATCCTGTTTACATATTATTTATTAATCTATATGCTTCACCTCTACGTACAGATCATGAGGAATAAGGCGTTAATAATGAGGACTTGAAGGGCAAGCGGAATGGGAATTGGATGGAGAACAGTTGGACTGAATGATGTTAAAACGGCATGTGTAGGATTGGGGATGCAAGATGGTCAGGCATGGATAGAGCTAGTAAAATTTCATACGCCGTCAGATGAAAAAGGTATTCAGCAACCTTTTGCAAATACGCTGGGTATCCGACAGATTTGCTTTGCTGTGGAAGACTTTATACATAATATTGGAGTGGTTTTTTTGAAGAGAATTTATGTTATTAGGCATTGTGAGGCTGCAGGACAGCCGCCTGAAGCACAACTTACGGATAGAGGTCTTAAACAAGCGATTGGTTTATGCGAGTTTTTTTCCAATATTAAAATTGACCGAATTATTTCAAGTCCATATAAACGTGCAATTGAATCTATTCAACCACTTGCAAAGAGATTAAATATTGAGGTAGAGATTGATAGTAAATTAACAGAACGTGTACTGAGCACCAATAGTTTTTTCGGATTGGTTTGACAAACTAAGAACAACATTTGATGATATTGAACTGAAATTTGAAGGCGGTGAGTCCAGTTTAGATGCAATGAAACGAATAGTTGAAGTGGTTGATCATGTTTTTAACCGTAATGATGAAAATACTATTATTGTTACACACGGAAATTTAATGTCCTTGCTATTAAAGCATTTTAATAAAGATTTTGGTTTCGATGACTGGAAAAGTCTTAGTAATCCTGACGTGTATCTTTTAGAAAATGATAATAATAAAGTCACTTCCAAACGTTTATGGAAATAAGGAAAAGGAGCGAAAATGGGGAACTGCCCACGGGTATTGAAGAAGCTGAGATTGCACTTTTGTACAGAGTTTTATGGACCGATATGTATAAGAAATAACTTCTGTTTTACTACCCCCTTAACAAGGTAAGAATAATTGAGAATCCTTAAGTTACCCCAATATACGATACGATATCACCTTTACAGTGGAAACGAAGACGATGTGACTTAATGCTTGATAAGGGCTTATTTGATTTAATCATTTTAATAGAGTCAGCTGATTTATTGAATTGCTAGAGGAAACGAAAATGAAGAAAATTTACCTGATAGGATGAGTCGTGTATAAGAGCGTTTGGCTAAAGAGTGGATTGCTGCGGCAATAATAGCAGCTCTGTTTCTATTCCAAAAACAAAAAAAGGAAACAGCCATTCAACTGATTCCTTTTTAGACTTGAACATTGGTGGATCTCACATTAAGGCCTTCCTGCTTGAGCCCCTGCAGTTGTTGCGTAATCTGGGAATGCTGGGTCTGACATAGACTCTACTAACTTCGACTGGTCAGAATTCTCTTTTGAGCTTTGGTCGGACAGTGACCGGATTTGGTCCTTTATCTTCTCGATGTTTTCTGAAGAGGCAATGCTTTTTATTTGATTTATGACTTTAGTGCGAGATTCCTTATTCCTCAACAGGTAAGCAGCTCCACCTATGGCTAATGTGCCAACAATCTTATTTAGCATAATATCTCATCCTCCTTGTCGATATGTTTATACCCTTTAATCCTATTGTTAAACAGTATCATTCTAGGGCTTTTTATAGGTGATAGAATGGTGTGGCTTTAAGCATTTGGATCAATTGAAGCGGCGCACGAAAAACGCGAAAGCGTTTCACGATAAATGCGAAAACGCCTATCTAGGTTGAAGCGGCGCACGAAAAACGCGAAAGCGTTTCACGTAGTAAATGCGAAAACGCCTATCTTGTTCGGGTTGGGGTTGTATCGGCATGGCAATGAACGAGTACGTTAACATAAACA
>NZ_JBMPZU010000067.1:0-2633 GCF_049463095.1 Neobacillus sp. 19
GTCGTAGCTTGGAAAATCCCTTGGCGGCGGCTTGCCAATCAGCGCAGTTGTCGCAAGAAAGGAAATCCTTGATGTCGGAACAGGCATTCATATGTTTACAGCAAGCGGCAATCCCGTCAATACCACCGCTTCCTTGGAAACGCTACATATTATCGAGGATGAGAGATTAATAGATAACGCACGGATAAATGGCGAGTATTTTAAAGATTTATTACAACAGCTCAAGAATAAATATGAGTGGATTGGCGATGTCCGCGGGAAAGGATTGGCAATCGGAGTAGAATTAGTGGAAGATCGTGTATCCAAAACCCCCGCAGCAGAAAAAACCGCGGCAATCTGCTATCGCTGCTATGAGCTTGGAATGCTAGTCTTTTATGTTGGTATAAACAGCAACGTAATCGAAATCACTCCTCCTCTCACCATTTCAAAGGAAGAAATTGATTTAGCCGTTTCGATTTTCGACCAGGCATTTTCTGACCTCGAGGAACAAAAAATCAATATGGAGAAAGTAAAACAGTATGCTGGATGGTAACTGTTGACCCCAGAGACGAAATGACGTTAGCGGGATCACTTAATTTTGCTGTAAATAATCACCTGAAAAACAACTATTATCACATATATGAATAAAGCGAGTATTTCGTTGCTTTTCGAAAAAATAAAAAGGACCAAACATGCTCCTACATGTCCTGTCATGCAATAGACTCTTAAAAGAACACTGAGAACAGATTGATATTCACAGTGTTCTTTTTTTCGTCTCTAACTATATTGTTTTTTACGAAATATTTGATAAATAATCAGCAATTTGAACGAATCAATCCAAGATCATACAGGAAAAACTTTGCATAATCCAATTTCACTTTAATTGGTCCTTCATCAAAAACTTTTTGTAGAATTCAATGGATTTCATTAAATTAGTTACATGAACTCCCACATGCATTTTCCTTGTAATTCCTTCATGTTCGAAATTGTATTATTTAACACGTAACAATCTATTCTTTTTTATTTTCTTTTACTTCTTCAATTTTCCCATTACAACATGAGTTTTTATCTTCTTTGACTTCTTCTATTTTTACATCACAACACGACTTTCCATTGCTCTTTTTGAACCACGCCATCCTTCCTCACCTCCTTTAAATTAAATAGAAGAGAAACCCTGATATTGAAGCCATTAAAACAACAGATACAATAAATGCTGAAACAAGTCTTTTTTGAAATATTGAGTTTAATAATGCAATTTCAGGTAAACTAGCTCCTGTTGAACCAATCATTAGGGCCATTACTGGTGGGAATGCCATCCCTTTTGCAATAAGTATTTGGGATAATGGAATCATCGTCGATATACGGATATACAACGGAATTCCAATGACAGCTGCAATTGGGACTAACCACCACTTGTCGTCACCAAGGTATGTCATGATCCAATCAGTAGGCACTGCTTCATGAATAATTGACCCTATAGCTGCTCCGATTAGAAGATATGGATAAACTGTTTTCATCAAGCTCATGGTTTCTTTTATTGCTTCTTTGAAACTGAATTTAATCTCCTTTTCATCAAAGCCAGTCATTGTCACTCTCTTTACAGCCGATTCAAAGCCCAGATTTTCTAATAGTAATCCAATGATGATGGATAAGATTGAAGTAACGAGCGTATATACAATCGCAACCTTTACTCCTAACATCGTTGCCATCAGAGTGATGATGGTTGGGTCTAAAACTGGTGAAGCGAATAGAAATACCATCACGATGCCAAATCGAACCTTTTTATTTAACAAATTCACTACCACTCGAATAGTGGAGCAAGAACAGAATGGAGTTATAAATGCGAATGCAATGGCTGCTATAACTCCTATAAATGTGTTCCTTCCAGATAAATATTTGTTGAGCTTTTGATAAGGGATCAACCCTTGCAGTAAACTGACTAGAAAAGAAATTCCAATAAATAGAGCAGTAAGCTCTATTGCAATTGAAATAAAATCCTGGAGTATTTTCCCAACCATTATGAAATCCCCTTTAATATTTGCATTTTGCAACTATTTATTATTTTTTTATCTTTTTTATGAATTATCTTTCAAATAACGTACTAACTTTCGAACCACAAATTGTGCATCAGAGCCGACCCCTCTTAAAGTTGCAGAAGAAATTGACCGTTGACCTTCTAAACCTACATAATAAAGTCCTTGTACTGAGGTACTTACACCTCCAACATGAAAAGGTTGCCCATTGGAATCAATAGCCCCTATTTCTTTTAAGTGCATAAGATTGTTTTGATATCCAGTAGCAAGAATGACGGTATCTACCTTCTCTTTTCTTCCATCTGACCAAATCACGCCATCCGAATCAAAAGAAGTGAACATGGGCTGCTGATCGGGGGTTCCTTGAACAAGCTGTTTCGAATATTTCCCGAAATCGATTACAGGCCTTGAAGTCGGTGTGGTTTTGCCGAATCTCCAAAATGGAAATGTATCGATCCCCGTTACTTTAAGCCAAAAGTGAATATCTCTCCCAATGAAGCGGCGCACGCAAACGCGAAAGCGTTTCACGATAAATGCGAAAACGCCTATCTAGGGAATCGTTGGGTTTGGGGTTAAATATCCGGTTTTATCACAACTGAACCAAGTACAGGCAACATAACA
>NZ_JBMPZU010000068.1:0-35952 GCF_049463095.1 Neobacillus sp. 19
GACGGGATACTCTATCAGCATTAACGTATGAAAGGGCAAATTCCAAAGGGTTTAAGCTGTTAAATGGAATGTGGAAATTTCATTATGCTGAAAATCCCTTCCATGGACCAGACCGTTTTTATCAAGATAGCTTTGATGTGAGCGGGTGGGATGAGCTTATGGTTCCCTCTAACTGGCAGATGAATGGGTATGGGAAGCCGCACTACACGAATGTTCAATACCCGTTTCCAGTGGATCCTCCTTATGTACCAACCGAAAATCCAACAGGTTCTTATAGGAGAAGTTTCTATATTCCACCGGAATGGATGCAGCAAAAGATTATTCTACGTTTTGAAGGTGTGGATAGTGCCTTTCATGTTTGGGTAAATGGGATTGAGGTTGGTTATAGTCAGGGAAGCCGAATCCCGGCAGAATTTGATATCTCTTCCGCTATTCGTGAAGGGAATAATACCTTAGCAGTCAGGGTGTATCAATGGTCTGATGGCAGTTATCTAGAAGATCAGGATATGTGGTGGTTAAGCGGTATCTTCCGGGATGTGTATCTGTTAGCGAAGCCGAAGGTGCATATTCAAGACCTGTTCGTTACAACCAATCTGGATGAAAACTATGAAGATGCGATTCTTAAAATTGAGACAGCAATCGAAAATGGCAGTCATCAACAACTGGAAAACTATCAACTTGAATACCGCCTGCTTGATCGGGAAGGAAACTTAGTTTCTGTCCATTCACAGCTAGTGGCCGCTCCAAGTGATCAAACTGTCAAAGCGACTATCGATATCCCGGTGGAAAGTCCCAAAAAATGGTCTGCGGAACATCCATATATCTATCATTTGCTGGTTAGCCTGAAAGATGCGGGTGGAAACATTGTAGAAGTAGTGCCAAATAAAACCGGATTTCGTTCGATTGAACTTAAGGATGGTGTTTTCCTTGTCAATGGTGCGGCAATCAAGCTAAAAGGGGTCAACCGGCATGATTCTCACCCGGATTTGGGTCGTGCTGTGCCGCTTGCTGCCATGGAGAATGACATTATTTTAATGAAGCAGCATCATATTAACGCTGTAAGAACAGCTCATTATCCAAATGATCCAAGGTTTTATGATCTTTGTGATACGTATGGCATGTATGTCATTGATGAAGCAGACCTGGAAACCCACGGGATCGATTATGTGGGTCCAAGCAATATGTTAAGCGATGATTCTGAATGGGAAGAGGCATATGTCGACAGGGCCAAAAGGATGGTTGCCCGTGATAAGAATCATCCATCAATTATTATGTGGTCCTTAGGGAACGAATCAGGATATGGACGTAATCATGATGCCATGGGTGAGTGGATGAAAGAAAATGACCCGACGCGTCTCGTCCATTACGAAGGTGAGTCGGCGAGCATTATGCGCGAGGACGATAATGATCCAAAAAGAGATCCATCCGTTTCGGACGTTCATTCATCCATGTATACATCTCTAGAAATTCTCGAAAAATGGGGAAAGAGAACAGATCTAGCGAAACCGCATATTCTTTGTGAATATGTTCATGCGATGGGAAATGGCCCCGGGGGAATCAAAGACTATTGGGATCTGATTTACAAATATAGACGATTGCAGGGAGGCTTTGTCTGGGAATGGTGTGATCATGGCATTCGTCGCTTGACGGAAGCGGGTGAGGAATACTTTGCCTACGGGGGCGATTTCGGCGATACCCCGAATGATTATAACTTTGTTATCGACGGGCTCGTGAATCCGGACCGGACCCCTTCACCTGGATTAATTGAGTATAAGAAAGTCATCGAACCGGTACATGTGGAAGCGGTGAATGTAAAAACAGGGGAAGTAATAATCACCAACCGGTATGATTTTATTTCCTTAGCACATTTGAACGTATCTTGGTCGATTGAGGCTGATGGTAAGCCGATTGAACAAGGCGTGATGCCGGCACCGAATATCGCGCCAGGTGAAAGTACACGGCTTTCGATTCCATTTACGCTTCCTTCCCACATCAAACCAAATACGGATTATTGGCTGCACCTGCAGTTTACATTGGGCGTTGATACGGTATGGGCGAAAACAGGACATGAAATGGCATGGGCACAATTTGAATTGCCTGTAAAAAAAACATACCGTGAAAAGGCAGTTCAGCCGCTGCCTGCACCGCTTGAATGTGTGGAAACCCATAACAGATTGGTAATAAAGGGTGAAGATTTCTCTATTGCCTTCAATCTTATCGATGGAACAATGGATACATGGACCTATCAAGGACTTCCCCTGTTAGAAGCGGGCCCGAAGCTGCAATTTTGGCGGGCATTAATTGATAATGATCACCGCTCCGCTGTCAGCTGGAGGCAATTTGGTCTCCACTGGCTGCAGCACCGTGTTGATGGTGTGGAATGGCAGCAAACGGAGAATAAAGACAGGGTAGTGATTACTTCAAGTGTTCGCATTGCCCCGCCCATCCTTGCTTGGGGAATCCGCGCCACATACACGTATATGATTGATAGTAATGGTGAAATAGATATCGACGTACAAGCCTCTCTAGAGGGTGATGGACCCAAAACACTGCCGCGGATTGGCTTGCAAATGAAGCTGCCAGTTTATTTTGATGATGTGACTTGGTATGGGCGTGGTCCGGGGGAGGCCTATAGCGACAGCAAACAAGCTAACCGGGTTAGCGTTTATGCTAAAAAGGTGGAGGAGCTTTTTACTCCCTATATCTATCCGCAGGAAAACGGCAATCGCCATGAGGTCCGCTGGGTTTCCGTTACGGACCCTAGTGGAATAGGCTTTGTGGCAGCAGGTAATCCGATGCTCGATTTCAGTGCGCACTATTATACAACCGAAAATCTTGATCAAGCACAGCATACGTACGATTTGAAAAAACAAGATTCTATTACCTTTCATCTTGATTACGGGCAGAATGGAATTGGCTCTGCAAGCTGTGGTCCCGATTTGACGAAACCGTATCAGCTAGAATGTAAAGATTTTCAATTCGCGGTATCTTTAAAGCCATTTTCAGCGGCTGAGATTACACCAGTTGAAATAGGTAAGTCTTTAAGATTCCGGAATGGAATGAAGGCAGTGAGTTTTCATCAATAAAAATTGAAACAGGCCACGTCCTTTGCAAAATTGGCCTGTTTTTTTTTGTTAGAAGTAATTGTATTTGTTAAGGGACTGTTCCATGGAATCATTTTTTTTAAAAATTTAGTTAGCCGAAATATAAAATTTAAGAAATAATTTCTAGTCTCGTTATATATCATTAAAGCATGCAAAATATTTTTATCAAAAGGGAGGAAAATATGTTAGTTTTTAAAAAGTTAAAATCGTTTTATCTTCCTTATAAACGGGACTTCATTTGGTCGACGCTTTTTCTAATAATCATGGCGGGTATTACTGTTGTTTATCCGGTCATTTTACAAATGACGATTGATGATGTGGTACTTGGCAGACAATATGGCTGGGTGCCATGGATTTCGCTGGGGTTTATCATGATTATGGCAGTAAAAGGGCTGTCAACCTATATTCAGCATTATTTGGCGGATATGTTCGGCATTAAATCAGTATACCTTCTTCGAAACGCCCTATATGAAAAGCTGCAGCGGCTGTCATTCAGCTATTATGATAATGCGAAGACAGGGGACTTAATGTCCCGGTTGACCGCGGATGTGGAGGGCTTCCGTTTTTTTGTGTCATTCGGTTTTGCAGAGGTACTCCGGTTTGTTATTCAGGTCGGTGCCAGTTTGTGTGTCATGTTCTATTACTCTGTTTCCCTCACTCTGGTCACCATTATCGCACTGCCATTCTTGAGCATTGTTGTTTATAAGTTCGACAAAGCTGTACATCCGGCGTTTCGCGGGATTCGAGAATCGTTCGGCCGCTTAAATACAAAGGTACAGGAAAATATAAGCGGAATCCACACGGTTAAAGCTTTATCGAAAGAAGGGGTCGAGATTGAGCGCTTTACTGCATCCAATCATGATTACAGAGTGAAACAGCTTCATACGGCATCGGTTTGGTCGAAGTATTTTCCTTTAATGGAGCTGATTGGAAACATCTCTGTTGTCACATTATTGGCATTTGGCGGATATCAGGTAATAAATGGAGAGGTAAAACCCGGGGAGCTTGTAGCCTTTTACAGTCTTGTTTGGTATATTCTATGGCCTGTCATGAACCTGGGATTTACCATTAATATGTTCTCGCAGGCCAAGGCTTCCGGCGAAAGGCTCCTTGAAGTGTTAGAAGCGAATGAAACGATCTATGATGAAGATCATGTAAGAGGCAGTGGGAAAATGGATGGGCATGTTGTTTTTCGACATGTGTCATTCCAGTATCATAAAGAAGAAACAGCCGTCCTACAGGATGTAAGTTTCGATGCGCCTCCAGGTTCAACCATTGGCTTTATCGGCGCCACCGGTTCCGGAAAAACCAGCGTGATTCAGCTTTTATCTCGCTTTTATGAAACATCCGCAGGGGATATTCTGATTGACGGCCGTCCAATTAAGGAGTATGGGTTAAGCATGCTTCGCTCACAGATTGGAATCGTGTTACAGGAAACCTTTCTGTTTTCGTCTACCATTAAAGCGAATATTGCTTACGGAAGGCCGGATGCGTCAATGGATGAAATTATCGATGCTGCTAAACGGGCTCAAGCACATGATTTTATTATGGAGCTTCCGGACGGGTATAACACGATGCTGGGAGAACGGGGAATGGGTCTTTCTGGAGGGCAAAAACAAAGGATTGCGATTGCCCGTGCCATTTGTCTGAATCCGGCCATCCTTATTTTAGATGATTCGACGAGTGCTGTGGATATGGAAACAGAATTTCAAATTCAACAAGCCTTACGGGAGGTCATGAAGGGGAGAACCACCTTTATCATTGCGCATCGTATTTCCTCATTGAAACATGCAGATGAAATTTTAGTATTAGAGCACGGACGAATTATTGAACGAGGAACACATGAGCAGCTGTTGGCCGGCAATGGACCGTATCGAAGAACGTATAATATTCAATACCAGGACCAAGAAGCTATTATGGAAAGGCTCGTAAGGTAGGTGGAATTATGGAAGAAAAGCAAAAGAAACAACTGATATTAGATCGGTTTCACTACTCTCAGGATGAAGTGATTGATAAATCATTTAACTGGAAACAAATGTGGCGTTTGTTACAGTATGTAAAACCCTATTCAAAAACTTTACTGCCCCTTTCGTTTTTGACGGTGATTATTTCTACGGCCATCCGTTTAATCATTCCAATTTTGATTGGGGTCTATACACTGGATAAAGCGATTATTGAAAAAGACACCACGTTATTAATGAAACTTGTTTTCATTATTTCAGGGCTATATGTATTATCGTATATAGTCAATTTACTAAGAATCCGCTGGATGAATGAGCTCGGGCAAAATGTCATTTATGATTTACGAAAGCACTTGTTTACACATGTGCAGTCATTATCCCATCGATTCTTTGACCAGCGTTCGGCCGGTTCCATTCTGGTGCGGATAATGAATGATATTAACTCCCTGCAAGAGTTGTTCACAAGTGGAGTTATTAATCTATTAACTGATTTCCTGCTTTTATTTGCTACCATTTTAATTTTGTTTTCTTTGAACGCCAAACTCACTATTGCGATCATGGTTATTTTGCCGATCATGTTTTTTATTTCTACAAGCCTGCGAAAGAAAATTCGACTATCGTGGCAGTCCGTACGGCATATCCAGTCAAAAATGAATTCCCATTTGAATGAAAGTATACAGGGGATTCGTGTTACACAGGCATTCACTCAGGAAAAGGAAAATATCCAATTTTTTAAGGGACTCAATCAAGAAAACTTTCAAACGTGGAAGCAGGCCGTACAAAAAAATGCGATGTTTGGACCCTTTGTCGAGATGACCAATGCTATGGGGACGGCGATTCTAATCTGGTACGGGGCATTTCTTGTAGCGGGCGGTGAATGTACGATTGGAGAATTCGTATCCTTTGCCTTTTATTTAGGGATGTTTTGGGAGCCTATTTCCCGGCTTGGACAGTTGTATAATCAGCTTCTCATTGGCATGGCCTCTTCTGAGCGTATTTTTGAATTTTTAGATGAAAGGCCGATTGTGGCAGAGGCCGCTAAACCATTGGTCCTCCCGTCCATCAAAGGAGATATAGACTTTGAGGAGGTAGAGTTTTCTTATAATGCAACACGGAAGGCATTAAACGGGGTTTCTTTTTCAATCAAAGCAGGGGAAACGGCAGCGCTTGTCGGACATACTGGATCAGGCAAGACAACGATTGCGAATTTGGTCAGCCGCTTTTATGATGCGACTGCAGGTATGGTCAAAATCGATGGTCATCCGATTCAAGAACTGTCTATCGCCTGTCTCCGTTCACAAATTAGTGTGGTGCTGCAGGATACGTTCATTTTTTCGGGGACGATTATGGAAAATATTCGCTTTGGCAATCCGCAAGCTAGTGATGGGGAAGTGCTGGCTGCCGCGAAAGCAGTAGGTGCGGATGATTTTATTAACCGGCTATCAAATGGCTATCAGACAGAGGTGGAAGAGCGGGGGAATATCCTATCTGTTGGTGAACGGCAGCTGCTTTCCTTCGCAAGAGCACTGTTGGCTGACCCGAAAATTCTCATTCTAGACGAAGCAACTGCGAGCATTGATACAGAAGCAGAGGTTAAGATCCAACAGGCTTTAAAAACGTTATTAAAAGGCAGAACAGCCATCATGATTGCCCACAGATTATCCACAATCAGAGGAGCAGACAAAATAATTGTACTTGACCATGGAAATATCCTTGAACAAGGAAACCATGATACATTAATGACAAAGCAAGGAATTTATAATGAACTAGTAAAAGCACAATACAAAATGCTTGATGTGGGTTAATCGGCCAGAATGGGGACGGCTGTCGAATAGGGTATAATGTTTGAAAAGGGGTTTTCAACATTAAAAACCAGTCTTTATTTTTTTCGCAGAAAGGAATGGAAAAACATGTATCAAGTCAACGTAGAAATGGATTCCGACTATAAGATATACGTGCTGCAGGATACTGATACTCATTCATGGGTTAAGGTGGCGCCTGAACGGGGAGGCATCATCTTTTCCTATGGTGTAGAAGGGGAAGAGCTGCTCTACCTTAATGAAGAAACATTTTATCATTCAGAGGCCAATGTCAGAGGCGGCATCCCCATCCTTTTCCCAATTAGTGGCCAATTGTCCAATGGAACTTACGTGTGGGAAGGAACAGCCTATTCGATGAAAAATCACGGATTTGCCCGTAACCTTTCATGGGAAGTAGTAGCGACTGATACACACAACCGAGCAGCGATTACGATTCAATTAACGAGTAACGAACAAACGAAAGGTTCCTACCCATTTGAATTTGAGGTTGTCTACACGTATTCACTAAAGGACGGAAAGCTGCTAATCGATCAAGAATATAAAAATCTTGGGGACCAGCCTATGCCAATTTATGCCGGGTTTCACCCATATTTTAAAACAAGCGAAAAGCATCTTTCTTATGAAACCGATGCAACGCGATACTATGATTACAATGATGGGTTGGAAAAACAGTTTACTGGCCGTGTCGATTTAACAAACTTAAAAGAATCTGTTCTGTTATTAGATGCCAATCAAACAAATATTACCTTCCACCCTCCAGGTTTGAAGAAACCGATCACTTTAAGCTATAGTTCTCCCTTTAAGTATGTTGTGTTATGGACGGAAAAGGATAAGGAATTTATTTGCGTAGAACCGTGGATGGCAAAGAACGATGAATTCAATCGCGGAGAAGAACTTGTGATGATAAATAGTAATGACAGCCTTAAAACCGAATTTGTTATTTGTATGGATAGGTAAAATCTGTTTATAAAAAGAGGCCGGCTTCAAAAGGAAGCCGGCCTCTCACTGATTAAACAAGTTCATAGTCTGTCACATTGCGCTCGATTACTCTTGCACCTTTTGGTGTCACAAATCGGCCGCTGCTTGATGTGAAGATGTCCGATGCGATGATTTGCTCCATCGAATATTTTACCACTTCTTCATCAATCGGCTCCTTCGGATTATCGACTGAAATTCGGGCAGTCTTCCCAAACTCCGTTCCAAATTGCAATTCTAGCGTCTTCGCCATTTCTAATCACCTCCATTCATTTGGCCCTATAAGCTAGCAGACCTTTGATTAAACCATCCCTTTATATAAGGATTTCGGAGCTGTCATTGCGCTCCACTTTGTTTAGCGGATCTTTGCATAAAACAGAGATTGCCGTTGCTGCCTGCATAAATTGGTCGGCAGTCGCAGCCTTTGTGACGTTGCTAAACGTTTTCGCCTTATAGATCGGATTTCCCTCTTCGTCATTCCCGGTATCAAATACCAGGCGAAGCTTCGTTTCCTCTAATAACGCTTGTGCCATTGTCCCTCACCACCTTTCACCTTCTATATAGATAAATGGCGGAGAAATGGACAGGGTGGAAATGGTTTTTATAGAGAGTACCTCATTAAATTAATCAGTACATGACTTGTGAAAAGTATCACAAGAATATTTAAAATTTTTAGAAAAATCCCATTGACAATGTAAGCGGTTTAAAATATTATAAATAACGAGGAATCTAACATAGATCTATGATAGATTTATGTTAGATTTATCCAGCACATATGAACAAACCATTAATTGTATGACATGAAAGGTGGGTGTGGTTTTTGCAGTCCAATAGAGTTCATGCAAAGTACATAGTAGAAACCGCTTTTCCGCTTGATTACGCAGCCGAAGTAATGGCCGGAGAACAATCAACTGGAACCTTTGTATCAGTACCAGGTGAAACACCGGAATTGAGAGAAAAACACGGAGCCCAGGTAGTTCGAATAACAGAATTAGATACTGTCCATACTCCCTCTTTACCGGGTGCACAGCTTCCAAAGGGAGTCAATCCTTCCAATGCAGTGTACCGGAGAGCGATTGTTGAGCTTTCTTTTCCGCTTGATAATTTCGGACCATCATTACCAAACCTGCTGTCGACGGTTGCCGGAAATTTATACGAGCTTGGAGCTTTCTCTGGGTTAAGATTAATAGATTTAGAGCTTCCAAATGCTTTTGCCGAAAAGTATCCCGGGCCGCAATTTGGAATAACGGGAACGAGAAAACTCAGCGGTGTGGAAAATAGACCGTTAATTGGAACCATCATTAAGCCGAGCATCGGTCTCCATACCGAAGATTACCGGCCGCTTGTCAGGGAGCTTGCTGAAGCAGGCATTGATTTCATTAAAGATGATGAGTTATGTGCCAACCCTGCCTTCGCACCACTTGAGCAGCGAGTCAAGGTTATTATGGAAGAAATTGAACGGGTGGCAGATCGAACCGGTAAAAAATTGATGTATGCCTTCAACATTACCGGTGATATTGATGAACTCCGCAGAAATCATGATTTAGTGCTAAATGCAGGCGGGACTTGTGTGATGGTCTGTGCCAATAGTGTGGGCCTAAGTGGCACCGCTTACTTGCGCCAATACTCACAGCTGCCGATTCATGGACATCGCACGCAATGGGGAGCAATGTCCCGCAACCCACTATTGGGAATGAGTTTTACCGTTTTTCAAAAGCTATGCCGGCTTGCAGGGGTTGATCACCTCCATACCAATGGCTTAAACAATAAATTCTCCGAGGATAACGAGACTGTCGCACAAGCGATTCGCGATAGCTTAACACCTTTTCTTGGCGGTTATCCAATCATGCCGGTTCTATCCTCGGCACAATGGGCAGCAAGCGCGATCCCGACTTATGAATCAGTTCCTACAACTGATGTCATCCATTTGGCAGGCGGAGGAATTCTGGCCCATCCAGATGGGATTGAAGCAGGGGTTCTTAGTATGAGGCAAGGATGGGAAGCAGCTGTACAAGGGATTTCGATAGAAGCGTATGCAGAGCGGCATCCAGAATTAGCAAGGGCAATAGAGAAATTTTCGACAACTTAACCTTGGAGGGAAACACACGATGGAAGAAAATGAACTGTTACTCGCTTTTTATGGGGATGACTTCACTGGATCGACAGATGCAATGGAGGCACTTGCTATAAATGGGTATCGGACGGTTCTTTTCCTCGAGCCGCCTAATGTAGACATGCTAAAGCGGTTTGAAGGAATTAGCTGCATTGGAGTGGCAGGAACAAGCAGGGCAAAAAGTCCCGCTGACATGGAAGAGGAGCTGCGTCCGGTGTTCAAGAGCTTTGCTGAGACGGAGGTAAAAGTTGTCCATTATAAGACTTGTTCTACGTTTGACTCTGCCCCGGAAGTAGGAAGTATCGGGAAAGCAATTGAATTAGCGAGAGAATATTTTGACGAACAAAAGGTCATTCCCCTTTTAATAGGGGCGCCGCCTTTAGGACGATATACGATATTCGGCCAACACTTTGCGAGAATGCATGATACCGTTTATCGGTTAGACCGGCACCCGGTTATGTCGAGGCATCCGATTACACCGATGCTTGAAGCGGATCTGCGCCTTCATCTCGCAAAACAAACCTCGGAATCCATTGGGTTGATGAACATTTTAGAATTGGAAGGCAGTATTGAGGCTGTAAGAGAAAGGTACAAACAGAAGTCGAGCGAACCGGGAGTGCTGCTTTTTGATGTACTTGATGAAGAACGACTTCGTGTAAGTGGCCAACTGATTTGGGAATCAGCGGAGGACGGTCGTTCATTTGTAGTCGGTTCTTCAGGCCTAGGTTATGCCTTAACAGCCCATTGGAAAAATGATGATGTTTCGGCAAGAATGACGAAATTATCCGAGTCTGTTCCCGCAAGAAATCAAGTATTTGCTGTTTCAGGAAGTGCCTCAATGGTAACCCAGCAGCAAATCGAAGAGGCGTTGGAAGATGGGTTTTATGGGATAAAAATAAAACCGGAGCAAATCGTCAATACGGAGTCCCTCCCTCGGGAACTGTTAAATCAGGTCATTAAGCTGATTAAGGAGGGGGAAAACGTGATTCTGTATACAGCAATGGGGCCGGAAGATCCAGCGATTTTGGAAACACGTGAGCTTTTCCAGCAGCTGGGGATTCCTGAATTTCAATCCGGTGAATTGATTGGCCGCCAGCTTGGAAAATGGATTCGTGAAGTTGTAGAAGCTAGCGATATTCGACGTGTCATAATCGCAGGCGGAGATACGTCCGGGTTTGCTACTCGAGAAATAGGGGTTTACGGTTTAGAGACGCTGCTTCCAATCTCTCCTGGGGCGCCGCTTTGCAAAGCCTATTCCGATGATAGCAGATTTGACGGAATTGAATTGGCGCTTAAAGGCGGTCAATTGGGCGGAAGAAATTATTTTACAAATGTACGAAAAGCATCAAGTGAGCCAAAGCAGGTTAGCTTAGGTTAAACGATCGTATTAACTAGTCAAGGTGGTAAGTAGATGGAAAGTATGACGAAAAAAAATGCAGCCCCTCTTCTGAAAGATGTGGCTTACCAGCGGATTAAAGAAAATATATTAGACGAACAATTTCCACAAGGGAGTTTCCTATCGGAGCGTGAATTAATTGAAATTCTCCAAATGAGCAAAACGCCAATTAAGAATGCGTTAGTCCGCTTGGAAACCGAAGGCTTTGTCACCATATCTTCCAAGCAAGGTATTATCATTAATGAACTGTCCTTGAATCGCATTATTGATATTTACAATCTCCGGACTGCGCTTGAGACCTATATTGGCACGAACATTACGGGGAAATTAACCGCTGAACAGTGTAAGGAGATCGAGAAGAATCTTGCCCTTACCGAGGAAAAGGCAACCCAATTGGATATAAAAGGTTTCACTCGTGCGGATCATGACTTTCATCTTTTGCTCTGCGAATGCTTGGGAAACCAAGAAATTTATCGGGTGTTGTTGAATTATCAAGATCATTTAGTCCGAATCACCCTGCTTCATTTAAAGAAAGACCCACAAAGGATGCAGCAGTTCTGGAAAGAGCATGTGGAAATCTATAAACACTTGAAAAATGGTGATCAGAAGTCTATTGAATTAATTGAGAACCATCTCCAGCAATCAAAGCAAAAGCTAATGTTTTAAACACATTGTCACAGTCTGAATTTTTAAATGGGAATTGGGGATCTAGGGAGGAAGAACAGTGAAAGCAGTATTTGTGGAAAGTGCTTGTGAGGTAATTGTAAAGGACGTGGAATTACCTCAGGTAGCAGAAAAAGACGTTTTAATTAAAGTAAAAGTAACTGGAATCTGCGGGTCTGATATTCATACGTACAAGGGACTTCATTTATTCCGAAAACCGCCCGTTATCATCGGGCACGAGGTTGCAGGAGAAGTGGTTAAGATCGGAGCAGGCGTAACGCAATTCCAAGTGGGTGACCGGGTAACGGTTGAACCTCAGGTTGGATGCGGCAGTTGTGAAGCATGTTTAACAGGGAATGTGAATTATTGTGAGCATCGCGGAGCTCCTGGTCTAAATGGCTGGTATGGAACGATGGCGGAGTATTTTGCTGCCCCGGAACAGACTGTTTTCAAATTACCGGACAGCATGACTTTTGATCAAGGGGTTCTCGTCGAACCACTCGCTGTAGGGGTACATGCCGTCCGAAAAGCAGATATTCAACTTGGTGATAAAGTTGCGATCCTTGGTGCTGGTCCAATTGGACTGCTCACATTGGCAGCTGCAAAAGCAGCAGGAGCAACAACTGTTCTCGTTACGGACATTATGGATTATGCATTGAAAAGTGCAAGTAAAATGGGTGCAACCCATACGTTGAACACATTAAATAAGCAAGATTGGATCTCTGAAGCAAAGGAAGTGGTTGGCGGCGAGTTTGACAAGGTGCTGGTTGCGGCAGGTGTACCAGGCATCATTGACCAGGCCATCTCACTCCTTGGCAGAGGCGGGCGTTGTGTGACGATTGCGATGTTCCATGGAACGCAAACGTTTGATATCGTCAATTTGCAGCAGCAAGAGAAAGAAATTGTTGGATGCATGACCTATACAAGGGAAGATACCATTTCTGCAATTGAACTGATTCATGCTGGTCATGTGGCGGAAGACGTCATTATTACCCACAAGCTTCCATATGAGGAAGCAGCAAGAGGATTTCAAATGGTCGATAAAAAGGAAGATTCTTCATTAAAGGTGCTTGTTGAATTTTAAAATGAAAGCGATTCAAACTAGGTGCGTTTTTCCATTTTTACAATAAATGCAGTTTCAAACTAGGGGTATTATGCAAGTTTAAAGTGAGTGGAGAAATTTTTAAAAAAAGTAATGGATAAATAAGGGGGCAGGAAAATGATGTTGAAAAAGTTAGGATTTGCGACAATGGCTTTGACCTTGAGCTTTGGTCTTGTGGGGTGCGGGGTAAAGGAAACATCGAAAGGTTCAGATTCCGGAAAGGCGGACAAGGCTGTCACATTAAAACTTGGTCATATTGCAGGGGAAGATGATCCGTGGAATCTTGGAGCGAAAAAGTTTGCGGAACTTGTAAATGAGAAGTCTGATGGAACCGTTAAAGTGGATGTCTATGCAAGCTCAACTTTAGGGAATGACCGTGATTTAATAGAAGGAATGCAGCTCGGAACAGTAGACTTTGCGCTAGTTGCCGGCGTCCTTTCCAATTTTTACGAGCCATATTCCATATTAGAATTACCGTATCTGTTCCGTGACCGTGAGCATATGGAAAAGGTGTTATACGGTGAAGTGGGCGAGCAATTGAAAGAAGACTTGCTTGCAAATGCGCAAATTCGCGGCCTTCAATTCTGGGAACGTACGCCGCGTCAATTGACTGCTAATAAAAAAGTAACCAAACCATCTGAATTAGATGGCATCAAAATTCGTGTTCCTGAAATACCTGCTTCCATTGAAGCATGGAAAGCAATGGGAGCGACACCTACTCCGATGGCCTTTAGTGAGGTTTATTCTTCCCTTCAAACAGGGGTTATTGATGCGCAGGAAAATCCGCTTGCTTTAATTGAAAGTTCGAAATTAAATGAAGTTCAAAAGTATTTGATTAATACAAATCACGTATATGGTTATGTTATGTTGACAATGAGCGACAGTGCGTACAGCAAGCTTTCAAAGAAACAGCAAAAGGCAGTTGAAGAGGCAGCAAAAGAAGCGACTGAATACGAAAATAAAATTGTTTACGAACAAGAAAAAGAACTGCTTAAAAAGGTTCAAGATGCAGGTATGGAAGTTGTGGATGTAGATACAAAGCCATTCATGGAAAAAGCAAAGTCCGTGCATAAAGATTTTGCCAACAAATCAGAAGCTGATAAGAAGCTTTATGAGAGCATTGTGAATACGAAGTAATTGTTAGACTAGTGGGTACCAAGGTCATACATAGTCCTGGTACCCTTAAAAATTCCAAACCTATTTGGTGCAAAGGGGAGTTATAATGCAACAAGTTGTAAAAATGGTTGACACCTTGAATAAAGCAGTTGGATATATTCTCGCTTTGATGCTGGGTATTATGTCCATATTGATTATCGCACAAGTCATAAGCCGCTTCTTTATTCATTTTCCATTGACATGGTCTGAGGAATTATCCCGTTATTTAATGGTGTATATAGTTTTTGCGGGTGCTAGTTTAGCAATGAGGCATAATAAGTTAATTTCTATTGAGTTACTTCCTGAGTCACTAAGTTATCAGAAGAGAAAAATCTTATTAATGATTGTCATGATTCTATCTATCGTATTTTTCGCCATCTTATTTTTCCAAGGGCTTACAATGATCGAGCGCGTTATGCCTCAAACCTCTGCAAGTTTAGGAATTTCTATGGCTGTTCCATATGCCGCAATCCCAATTGGTTCACTATTGTTAGCGCTTAATTCAATTGCTTTTATTCTGGAATTAGCTTACAAAAAGGAGGGCGAAAAATAATGGCTATTGTGTTAATGATTTGTATGCTTGTCTTTTTCGCTTTAAGTGTCCCAATTGCCGTTTCAATCGGACTAGCTTCAGCCATTGCCCTATGGTGGGAGGGGAGTACGCCCCTTATCGTACTGGTTCAACGTTCTTTTACTTCTATTGACTCTTTTCCGCTTATGGCCATTCCGTTCTTTATTCTTGCCGGAACCTTAATGGAATATGGGGGAATATCCAAACGCTTAATCAACTTAGCTAATGCTTTCACGGGTCATCTGCCTGGGGGGCTCGCAATTGTTACGATTGTAACGGCTATGTTCTTTTCAGCCATTTCCGGTTCAAGTGCGGCAACTACGGCAGCACTGGGGAGTATGCTTATTCCGGGAATGATTAAACGTGGTTATGATGCTAAATTTGCCGGCGCCACACAGGCGGTTGCGGGTGAATTAGGTATTATTATTCCACCAAGTATTCCGATGATTTTATATGGGGTAACCGCTTCGGTCTCAATCGGAGATCTATTCATGGCAGGATTTGTACCTGGAATTCTTATTGGCCTTGCTCTTATTATGACGGTTTGGGTAATTGCAAAGAAACAAGGGTATAAACGTGAACCTAAACGATCATTCAATGAAAAAATGATTGCTATCAAGGAGTCAATCCTTGCGTTATTAATGCCTGTCATTATTCTGGGTGGTATTTACGGCGGGATTTTTACCCCGACGGAAGCTGCCGGGGTTGCTGTAGGCTATGCGTTTATCGTAGGTGTTCTTATCTATAAAGAAATAAAAATTAAACAATTTATTCAAATCTTCACCCAATCAACTGTGACAACGGCAACCATCATGTTCATCATCGCTAGTGCCGGTTTGTTCGGGTGGATCATCACTCGTGCCAATGTACCGCAAGCAGTAGCTGAGTTCTTTATTAATATTTCTGATAATCCGATTATCTTCTTATTATTAGTGAATGTTTTCCTGCTTATTGTAGGTATGTTTATGGAAACAAATGCTTCTATTATTATTTTGGCACCGTTATTATTGCCGGTTGCTACACAACTTGGAATCGACCCGGTTCATTTTGGTATTATTATGATTGTAAACTTAGCGTTAGGAATGTGTACACCACCACTTGGTGTTAACCTATTTATCTCATCACAGATTGCCAAAATCAGGCTGGATCAGATTTCAAAAGGAATGCTTCCATATTACGGTGTGCTCCTTGTAACATTACTTTTGTTAACTTTTATTCCACAATTATCACTCGGCCTAGTCCATTTGTTTAAATAAGTTTTTCAATATGAGTCGGGTATTGTGAAAATTGTGATACCTTTCGTTTCTAGTAAACTACTTCATTGAGGTTCCACATTTCATCGTGTGGAACTTTTTTAAAAAATACCGTATCAAAGGAGTGTATCACTATGCAAAAGGCTGAGTTAATTAGAAAAGAACTCAGAAAGACTGGAAAATATATGATGGAATACGGATTAGCGTGGGGAACTGCCGGAAATATAAGTGCACGAACCAATAATGATGAGTATGTAATTACCGCAAGCGGGACATATCTCGGCGAGTTGGAGGATTCGGATTTAGTAGTTTGTTCACTTTCCGGGGAAGCGGTTGCTTGGGATGTACAAAAGCAGTTGGACAGCAGTAAAAAGCCTTCTAAGGAAACGCCTATGCACCGTGCAATCTACGAAAATCGTCCTGAAATCGGGGCTGTGCTCCATGCTTCTCCTTTTTATACGACACTTGTCGCCTGCTCTTCTATCGAGATTCCATCCAATTGGTTTGTGGAAACCATGTATTATCTAGAACGAGTAGAACGGGTAGGCTATCACCACCCGGGGACACTCACATTAGGGGAAGCCGTTGCCGAAAAGGCAAAAGCAGCCAATATTCTATTACTAGAAAATCACGGTGTCTTGGTTTACGACGTTAACATAAAGGAAGCAAGAATGGCACTGCAAACATTGGAAATGGCCTGCAAAATGTTAATAACTTCAAGATCAGCAAATGTGGAGATGAACGGATTGTCACTTGAAGTCGAAAAAGACTTCCTAGAGAATGCCGGATACAAGCCGCGAAGGGATTGGTAGGTGCCAAGCACACCGGTTTTTGTCGAGAGGATAAGAAGCAAGGGGTTGTTCCCTTGCTTTTATCTTTTTGTTTCTCATTATTATAAGATCCTCCGTAGTATTAAAACTCACCTTTCCCCTTCCAGCAAGAATTTGATATGATGTGGTTCAGACCATTATTAAAACCCTAATTATAGAAGAACGAACATTTAATTATCATTTCAATATTTCATCAAGGAGACTAGTCATGCAGAAACTTCAAAGGATTTCGAACCGCATTGTGTATTTACCGCCTTATCAAGAAACAGACAGGCCTATTTTAGCAGCAGTAGCGGGGGAGGAACGGACATTATTGATTGATGCCGGAAATTCTTCCAGCCATGCACAGCTATTTATAAGACAATTAGAAGACCTCCAAATTAGCGGGGACTTTCTTGTGCTCACACATTGGCACTGGGACCATGTTTTTGGGATGAACGACATGCCAATGCCAATCTTCGCTTTTGAAAAAACGCAAGAGAAAATTATCGAAATGCAGCAGCTTTCCTGGGAAGATGAATTCCTTGATCAACGGGTCAAAGAGGGAATCGAAATTCCGTTTTGTGCCGATGCCATCAAAAAGGAGCTCGGAAATCAGCGTGAGATCATTCTCACTAAACCAGCAATCACATTCGATCATCGAATGACATTCAATCTTGGCGGCCTAACCGCCATAATCGAGCATGTGGGCGGTGATCATTCGGCGGATTCTTGCGTTATTTATATACCTCAGGAAAAAGTGCTGTTTCTGGGCGATAGTCTGTATGCCAATCTTTATTCGGAAAAATGGAACTACACAATTGAGAAAACGCGGCGATTAATTGCGCAAATCGAAACCTATGAGGCTGAAACCTTTTTCCTCTCCCATCATGAAGCACCGTTAATGAAAAAGGAGTTTCAATTCATGCTTAACACGCTGAAAAGTGCAGCAAACCTAACAGAACAATATAAAGGGAATCAGGTAGCAATTACAGCAGCAATGTCGAAGGACCTGCAAAGAGAATTAGATGAATTTGAGGCCGAGACGATTCAGTTTTTTGTTAATGGATATGAGGGGTAATGGGACATGGTTTCGAATTAGCGTTCTGGGAAAAAAACATCCTGCGCTGTCACATGTCAACTATCGCATACAACCATCAACCCTGGCGGTAGAGGTTACATGGAGAAGTGTTCGCAGCACTTCTCTTTTTCGTCTTATTCTTCATAATTTTCTTTTTTTTCAGTAGACATTAGCTTCCAAGAATGGTAGTATAGATTCTAATATTTTAGTGCTTAAAAGCGTGAAAGTAAGACCCTAACCACAGGGTATTTTATGAAGGCAGCACTGTTGATTTAAAGTTTAACAGTTATATAATAATAGTAAAATAGGGAACTTACAGGGGGAGATTTCAATCATGGAGCAACATACCAAAATTATTGACTGTACCATTCGTGATGGAGGGCTAGTTAACAATTGGAATTTTAGCGTCGAATTTGTTCAGGACTTGTACCATGGCCTAAGTGCAGCCGGTGTTGAATACATGGAAATTGGCTACAAAAACTCCGCTAAACTACTTAATGCGACTGAGCCGAATCCATGGAGATTTCTGGATGATGAATTCCTGAAAGAAATTATCCCGGAGAAAAAATCCACGAAGCTATCTGCTCTTGTAGATATTGGCCGTGTGGACCCGAATGATATTTTGCCTCGCGAGCAAAGTGTATTAGATATGATTCGAATTGCCTGCTACATCCGTGAAGTAGATAAGGGCTTGGAGCTAGTTCAAATGTTTCATGATTTGGGTTACGAGACTTCGCTTAACATTATGGCATTATCAAGTGTCCCTGAAAATCAGTTGATTGAAGCGTTTGAAATGGTGAAGCAAAGTCCTGTCGATGTGGTCTATATCGTTGACTCCTTTGGAAGCTTAGATCCGATGGATATTGAGCATCAAGTGAAAAAGTTTAAAGCGATGCTCCCAAATAAACAGCTTGGGATCCATACGCATAACAATATGCAATTAGCTTTCGCGAATACGTTAACGGCGATGCGAAATGGTGTTACTTTCCTTGATTCCTCCGTTTATGGCATGGGCCGTGCGGCCGGGAACTGTAATACCGAGCTGCTTGTCAGCTATATCCGAAAAACTTCTTATGAAGTGAAACCGGTTCTTGGCGTCATTGAAAAACACATGCTCGAAATGCGCCAAAAGTGGGAGTGGGGCTATATTATTCCTTACATGATTTCCGGCGCTCTAAATGAACACCCGCGAGTCGCCATGGCCTACCGTGATAGCGCCGACCGCAATAAATTCGTCGACTTTTACGACAAAATGACAACACCAGAATCCACATTGGCTCCGGTGTAAGTGGAAGAAGTTTCACAGGGCATTATTATTTGCAGAACTGATAGGATTGTTTTGAATGGGAGTCTCTGATGAGGCTCCCTATTTGTGTGAGCAAAAACCAAGTAGACTTTTCTTGGGGTTAATCTATTTACATTAAAAGCCATGAGAACCGTCCCTCTGGTCCTTTCTATCCGGTTCTTTCTTCCTAATATTAACAAATTTCCGAATTATAGTTTACTAAATTAGAAATGAATTGTAGTATTTTATTATACAATTAATTGTTTGTATATTCGGAAGAGTCGAAAGTTGACTGAATCTGACAGTTGGACAGGCTACATACTTTAAAAAAACAACAGGGAGGAGGATGGGGATGATTCGGTTTGATTCGGTAAACAAGTATTATGGGAACTTTCATGTTCTTAAAAATATTAATCTAGAAATTAATAAAGGGGAAGTTGTTGTTGTCATCGGTCCTTCTGGATCGGGGAAAAGTACGATGCTTCGCTGCATTAATCGGCTGGAAACAATTACTGACGGAGAATTAACCGTTAACGGTGTGAAAGTGAATGACAAAAAAACAAATATTAACCAGTTAAGGCGAAATATCGGGATGGTATTTCAGCATTTTTATTTATATCCGCATAAGACCGTTCTTGAAAATATTACGACCGCACCTTCGATGGTATTAAAACAATCGAAAGAGGAAGCGGAGAAAGTTGCAATGTATTATCTTGAAAAAGTAGGGATACCCGATAAGGCAAACTCTTATCCATCTCAATTATCAGGGGGCCAGCAGCAAAGGGTGGCGATTGCAAGAGGACTTGCTATGAAACCAGAGATAATGCTGTTTGACGAGCCTACTTCTGCCCTGGATCCGGAAATGATTGGGGAAGTGCTGGACGTTATGAAAACGCTAGCAAAAGAAGGGATGACGATGGTCGTCGTTACCCATGAAATGGGATTTGCGAAAGAGGTTGCAGATCGCATCATATTCATGGACCACGGGCAAATTCTTGAGCAGGGAAAACCGGCTGATTTTTACGTCAATCCAAAAGAAGAAAGAGCGCGTCTATTTCTCAGCCGTATATTAAACCATTAAACTTTAGGGGGATTACTATGTTTAAGAGTAAAACAAGTAAAATTGCTGGCGTTCTTCTATTATCAGCTTCCATGCTGCTTTCAGCTTGCGGTAAAAGCGGTGAAAAAGAAACAGCAGGATCAGCTGCCAAAAATGCTTTAGAGCAAATTAAAGAGAAAGATAAAATTGTGATCGGGGTAAAATACGATACACGATTATTTGGACTTAAGAATCCATCTACCGGTGAAGTTGAAGGTTTTGATATTGATATTTCAAAAGAGTTAGCAAAAGACATTCTTGGTGACGAGAAAAAGGTAGAGTTCAAAGAGGTTACCTCCAAAACTCGTATTCCAATGTTAAACAATGGTGATATTGATGCAATCGTCGCAACCATGACGATTTCAGAGGAACGTAAAAAAGAGGTTGATTTCTCAGATGTCTACTTTGATGCCGGACAATCCCTGCTTGTTAAAAAGGGAAGCCCAATCAAAGGACTTGAAGATTTGAAAAAAGGTACGAAGGTTCTTGCGGTTAAAGGCTCAACATCCGCCATCAATATTCGCGAAAAAGCACCAGATACTACTGTATTAGAATTTGAAAACTATACGGAAGCCTTCACAGCATTGAAATCCGGTCAGGGCGATGCCTTAACAACAGATGACTCGATTCTTTACGGTATGGCTGACCAAGATTCAAGCTATGAGTTGGTCGGTGGTACGTTTACGGAAGAGCCATATGGAATTGCCGTTAAAAAAGGAAATAAAGAACTAGTTGACGCGATTAATAGCGCTCTTCAGAAGATGAAAGATAGCGGAAAGTATGATGAAATTCACAAAAAATGGATCAAAACCAACTAACATCCGTTGAAATCAGGATGGGCATACTTTTGCTCATCCTGACCACTTTTATGAAGAGGGGGGGAGATCTATATGCTCGATTTTACGATACTGATTGATAACTTGGATACATATTTAGAAGGATTTAAGAATACAGTGCTGGCAAGTATACTTGCCCTGATCGGGAGCTTTATTATTGGGGTGATTGTAGCTGTTATGAGAATCGCACCCATTAAACCGTTAAATTGGATTGGCAGCGCTTATGTTGAATTTATCAGGAATATTCCTCTTTTAATCATAGCATTCTTCTTTTATATTGGTCTTCCGGCAATTGGAGTAACGTTAACCGGATTTGTCGCAGGTACGATTGCTCTAGCTATTTATACGGCATCATTCATTGCCGAAGCAATCCGCGCTGGAATACAGGCCGTACCGAAAGGGCAAATGGAGGCAGCAAGATCATCAGGACTCACTTATTTGCAGGCGATGTGGACGATTATTTTGCCACAAGCGATCAAAATCGTCATTCCTCCCATTGGCAATCAGTTTATAAATCTTGTAAAAAACTCCGCCATTTTGGGAATGATCGCCGGTTTAGATTTAATGTACTTCGGTGATTTGGTATCCTCCCATACATTCGTTACATTTGATGTCTATATTTTTGTTGCGATGTTTTACCTTGTGCTAACAATACCATTAAGTCTGGGCGTTGGTTATCTGGAAAAACGCTTGGCTAGAAGTCATTAAGGAGGGGAATGATGGATATTGCAGGAGCTCTCTCAGTCGATCATATAAAATTCCTCGCCGCTGGTTTTAAGGTGACGCTTTACATTGCCTTTGTTTCAATTGTCCTTAGCTTTATTATTGGAATTGTGCTTGGGACATTACGATATGCAAAAATTCCTTTCCTATCGAAGGTCGTCGCAGTGATCGTTGAAACGATTCGGAATATGCCGCTGTTGCTGATTATTTTCTTTACTTTTTTTGGGCTGCCGGAAGTGGGAATAAAGTTAACCCCAACGGTTGCGGCGATCTTAGCATTGACTGTGTTTGAATCAGCCATGTTAGCTGAGATTGTGAGAAGCGGTTTGAATTCAATCGATAAAGGACAAATCGAAGCAGCTCGTTCATCAGGGTTAACGTATATCCAAACGTTAATGTCTATTGTCATGCCACAAGCCCTAAGGCGAATGGTTCCGCCGATTGTCAGCCAATTTATCTCTTTATTAAAGGATACGTCACTGTGCGTGGTTATTGCTCTACCGGAATTCATGCACAACGCCCAAATCATTTATGCGCAAAACATTAATTACATTATTCCAATCTTTATTGTAGTGGCCTTTATGTACTTTATTGTAAACTACTGTTTGTCATTAATTGCACGCAGGCTGGAAAGCAGGCAAGCATAACTTATTTTCATTGTGATAAAAAGAGGTCCGATCCACTGCCTTCAGCAGCGGATCGGACCTCTTTTTATGGATCTTGTGCCTTCAACTAAGTTACACATATAAAAAGACCTTCAGATTATGTTTGCTATCAATAGTGGCAAGAAGGATTTTATGTACTTCTGTATGATAAGTAGACGTTAGCTTGTTTGTTAACCACTCTTCCTCTTTACCGATTATCTTCAAAACGGTAAAGTCAATTCTTCCTTCTCGTATGATTGTCTGGGGAAGATCAAAAGGTTCTGTTTGAAGCTGATAGAATGAAGGGGTAACAGCTTCATATTTGGGGTCTAAGAACAAGGAAATCTCACCGCTGGATTCCCATAAAGCTAAGCTTACTTTTTTAGCATCCTCAATTTTTTCTTTCCGCAATTCCGCTAATAGATCATCGATTGAAATTCTTGCCCGTCTTAATCCTTTATACAAGATTTCTCCATCCTTAATAAGTGGGTAGGGCTTAGCATTAATGATTCTTCTTAGTCCCGGCCATTTTAAACTCAAAAAAATACCCAGCAAATAGAGCATAACGATGACAATGGTTGAAATGACGGAGCCCTTTAATCCAATTCTCTGGTCTGATAAGGGGTGGGCAATAATGTTTCCCAGCATTAAGGCAATCACAAAATCAAGTAATCGTAACTGTGAAATGGCACGAGAACCCATAACTTTTACAGCAAAGACGACAAAGATAAAAATGACTCCTGCTCTTAATACCCACTCAAACATTGATAAAGATTCCTGGCCATGGAAAAAATGCAAGAAGGACACATCCTTTACGAACTACGTCCTCAATAGATTGTCACGAATTCTTTCATTTTACACCTTTTGTCAAAAAGGTTTTTCAAAAACAGGACGTTCTGGGAAGTATGGCAAAAGTTAACTAACAAAATAGCTATCTGGAGGAAACTGGAGCATTGGGTAAGAAAAATAAGCATTTACAGGGTACCTTCGTCTAACCCCTTTAGATAGGGTGAGAGGTCTGCATATCGCGGGATACCAAATTTCGTTATTATTCAGAATTTTGTTATGCTTTAAATATGAAAAATGAAATGTATGGGTCCGGACCCCACATCTTTTATGTAAATACATTTTAAACATCAATGGAGATCTCCCGAACATAACATAAAATCCTTTTTATAAATTTCCTGCCTTTTGATTAAGAGTTGTTATGAGAGGTTTATTTAAAAAGACAAGGAGTGTTTGGATGAGTACAGAATTAAAGAAACCATCTTTAGCTTATTCATTATTTTTACTAATAATGGTTATTTCAATTATAGCAATAGGAATGCTGGTCTTTCAGGCCTCAATACAGATTATGTTGTTTATTACTTTATTAACGATAATTCCCTTTGTGATGAAACTTGGATATTCCTATCAAAGATTGGAGATGGAGATTTTTACCTCCATGCAAAAAGCACTGCAGCCCTCGATAATTCTGTTAGCCGTAGGAATTTTAATCGGATCATGGATTGCATCTGGAACTGTTCCAGCCTTGATCTATTACGGCATTCAATCTATTTCCCCAAAATTCTTTTTGGTGACAACACTTCTATTTTGCTCAATTGTTTCCCTGGCCACCGGATCCTCATGGGCTACATTAGGCACAGCCGGGATTGCGATGATGGGTGTTGGGCAAAGTTTAGGTATTCCTGTTGGAGTAACCGCTGGTGCTATTATTAGTGGTGCCTATTTTGGAGACAAATTATCGCCATTGTCAGATAGTACGAATTTATCGTCAGCCGTAGTCGGTGCAGATTTAATGACCCATATAAAGCATATGCTCTGGTCGACTACTCCTGCCTATATAATAACGGCAATCATTTTCACAATTATGGGATTGAAATATGGGCAGCATTCTGCTAATTCAGGAGATGTTGCTGCGCTGACAGGTTATTTATCAGAGAACTTCCATCTAGGAATCATCCCGTTTATTCCGGTTGCCATCCTATTCGCCTTGCTTATATCAAAGCAGCCGGCGATTACCTCTATTTTCATCGGCGCTTTGGCAGGGGCGGTGACTGCTATTCTTTATCAAGGGGTGGCGATCAGCGATATTTTCACAATCTTCTATGACGGTTATTCTGTTGAATCGGGTATCGAGGAAGTGAATACCTTGCTTCAAAGAGGCGGACTTACCAGTATGCTTTCTTTAGTGGCACTCTTCTTATTTGCCCTTGGAGTAGGTGGACTGTTACAAAAATCTGGTGTACTCGAAGTTATGATTAAAGCCTTAACTAGCCGCATTAAAAGTCAGGGAATGTTAGTCTTCTTCACAATTATCACCGCTTATTTTACCTTGGCCATGGGAGGAGCTTTTTCCTTCTCAGCTGTTATGACAGGGACATTAATGAAACCTTTGTATGATAAATTCAATTTAAGCCCGGAGAATTTGTCCAGGATAATTGAAGATACTGCTACCCAAAGCTGCTCGCTGGTACCGTGGACCGCAAGCGGTCTATTTACCGCAGCCGCATTAGGCGTATCGCCGTTCATCTATGTACCTTTCTGTTTCCTAGCCATGCTCACACCGATCTTCAGCTTAATTTTCGGGATTACAGGATTTACGATGAAAGAAAAGCGGAGTGGCGGCGGTACCTCTCACCCCGCGGATATTCTTGTTTCATAATAATGTTCCACCAAGAGAAAGTTAATTATATATTGGAGGGAGTCTCTGCTGGGGCTCCTTTTTCAAGTTAAAAGGATTAATGAATTTCGACAGGGGTGGTTTTTTAGAAATAATCAAAATATTTAATTGACAAATAAATAAAAAAGTTATATATTTAGTGCAGAAACAACTTGTTATAACGTTATACTAAGTTGGAAAAATTATGCACTTGCATTCTTAATAAAATAAGTTTATAAAACTTATTTTATTATTTTCCTTCAACTTGTTATAACGTTATATCAAATAAAATGATTAAATAGGTGAATTTTATGAGACAGGTTAATATTGATAAGAACTCAAAGCTTCCGCTGCATGTTCAGATTTATGAAGACATTAGGGAAAAAATAGAGAGTAAAACATTACATGCGGGAGACAAGCTTCCTTCTGAAAATGAGCTTCAAAATTTATATGATGTTAGTAGAATAACGGTCAGAAGAGCTATTCAAGATTTAGAAAATGAGGGATTTGTAAAAAAATCTCAAGGGAAAGGTACCATTGTTTGTAACCCTAAACAAAAATATGACTTAAAAAGATTAAGTAGTTTTAGTGAAGATGTAAAGGAACATGGGGAAATATCAAGTTCCATTATTCGTGATTTTAAAATCATAAAGGCAGATCATAAAACAGCCTATTCATTAGATATCCTCGAAGGTGATGAAGTTTACTATTTAGAGAGAAGCCGGTTAAGTGGTAATACTGTGGTTGGTTTGCATAAGGCTTATATAAAAAAGTCTAGTGAATTTTCTCTTGATCGAGCAGAGTTTGATGAAACCACATCTTTATACGAAACATTAAAAGATAAAGGGATTCATTTAAAACAAGCCCATGAAATTTTAGAAGCGCAAATGCCAGATAAAGAGATTAAAAGGAGTTTAGGAATTAAAGAAAATGTCCCTATCTTTTTTAAAGAACGAATCACCTTTGATACATCCGGAGCTCCAATCGAGTTTGTCAAAATGTATTATCGCTCAGACGTTTATCAATATAAAGTGACACTAGATGTGAATGATGAGAACAACAATTTATAAAAGGAGAATCTAAAAATGAAAATATATGACGTTCATTCTCACTTAGGTAAAACAAGTTCCGGTGAAGAAAATACTCCAACAGATATTGTTGAAGAGTTAGGAAGGTACGGGATTACAAAAATCGGTATAAGCAGCCTCTCTGGCACATCGACAAGGCAACAAAATGACACAATCTACAATGCGATGCAAGAATACCCTGACATTATTGAAGGATACGGTTTTATTAATCCGAAAGCTCCAGATGCAATAGAGGAAGTTCATCGCTGTTTAGGAAAATACAAGATGAATGGAATAAAGTTCCATTCATGGAAGCATGGTTACTATCCTGATAATACACCAAGCCTTCATGATATTTTCTTTGAAATAGCAAAATATGGGGTACATGTCCAAACGCACGTAGGTACAGCTCCATTAAGTACACCCTATGTTTGGGCCGAATATGCGAAGAAATTCCCAAATATTGATTTCTTATTTACGCATACAGGCTATTATGAGTTTGGTTTATCTACTATTGAATCGATTAAAAGTTTAGATAATGTATGGGTGGAAACATCAGGGCAAATGAATGTGGAGGTGTTACAAAAATCAATTAACATTCTCGGACCCGAGCGCGTTGTCTTTGGAGTAGACTGGCCGTATAAACTAGTTAATATTGAAATTGAAAAATTTTATGAGTTAAATGTTCCTGAAGATCAACTAGAGTACATTTTTCATAAAAACGCCGAATATTTGTGGAGGTATTAATATGATTCATATATTAGTGGTCACCCACGGCATGATGGCAGAAGGAATCGTGCAAACTGCCAAAATGTTTGCTGGAGAACAAGAAAACTTAGATTACGTGTGTTTTAAGGAAGATATGGGTCAAGAAGAACTAACGGAATTGCTAGATGAAAAAATGAAAGGGGTTCCAGTAGGCGAACAATTACTAATCTTCTGTGATATCCTTGGCGGCACACCTTTTAATGTCAGCAGCCGATTAGCGTTTAAAAATGAAAATATTTCTATATTTTATGGCGTGAACTTACCCATCCTTGTCTCGGCCATTTTATCGAGAGAAGGCCAAAACCTACAGGAACTAACCGGATCGCTGGTTGCAGCTAGCAACGAGAGTCTAGGATTAAGTACATTATAAGGGAGAGAAATAAGATGAACATTACCGTATTTAGAATTGACGAGAGATTAATACATGGACAAATTGTTACTGCCTGGATTGCTTATGCTGAAGCCAATCAAATTATCGTAGCGGATGATAAAGCGGCCAATGATGAGTTTCAAAAATCGTTATTACAGATGGCCACACCTAAAAATATTAATCTAAAAATTGTAGGTCTTGAAGAAGCCATTACCATGATTAAAGAAGATACTAGCGATACAAAAGTTCTTTTACTTGTCAGAGGTCCGAAGGAAGCGCTTCAAATGATAGAGGGCGGCATTGATTTAAAAGAGATTAATATCGGAAATATCAACATGAAAAAGGGCAAAAAGAAAGTGTTAGGGAACCTTTGGGTAGATGATGAAGATATTCGCAATTTAACGAAATTAAGTGAAGCAGGGGTCTCCCTTGATATTCGTACAGTACCAAATGAACGAAGCCAAGATGCAATGAAATTAATTCTTAAATAATTTTCCGGCAGGAGGAAAAATGATGGATATTCTAGTTCAAGCCATACTAGTTGGTATTTTTGTCACCATTGCTTATATTGATTCCCATACTTTTCAGACACATATTTTCAGACCCATTTTTGTCGGACCGGTTGTCGGTTTGATCATGGGTGATGTGGCAACGGGCTTAGCCGTTGGTGTCACCATCGAATTAATGTTTCTTGCCGTTATCTTTGTCGGCACTGCAACACCTCCGGACCCAACACTTAGTACCGCGATTGCAGCAGGAATTGCTATTCTTGGCGGCGGGGGTACAGAACTAGCTGTAGCAACTGCATTACCAGTCTCATTTATCGGACAAATTGCTACCACCTTCCAGAATACGGTGATTAACATCTGGTTCATGCACCGGGCAGAAAATGCGATATCCAAGCTAAACACAAGAGGGTTAGTGTTAAATAATACGGTTTACCCAATGGTAACAAATGCGGTTCTTTACGGTGTACCAGCGTTCCTTGCGATTTATTTTGGAGCAGATTTTGTGAAAGGAATCATCGAGGCGATTCCGGAAAAAATTATTACCGGGTTATCTGTCGGCGGCGGAATGATTGGAGCTGTCGGGTTTGCCTTACTATTAAGTACGATTCAAGTTAAAAAGTTCTGGCCGTTTTTATTCTTAGGCTTCTTCTTTGCATCTTATTTACAAATCAACATGATCGGTATCGCATTACTAGGCGTCATCTGTGTAGCTTTGTATTACTACTTAAAGATCGATGATAAAAACGCTAACGCATAAGGAGAGGTTAGGATGGAAAACGAAAAAAAATTAACCAGGAAAGATTTATGGAAAGTCTATTGGAATCAAATGACGATTCGTACGGCTAATAACTATGAACGTCAACAAAATGCTGGATTTACCCAAGCAATGATGCCGGTTATTGAAAAAGTCTACGATGATCCAAAGGATAAAAAAGAAGCATATGATAGACATATGGAATACTTTTTAACACAAGATATGGTTTCGGCACTCCCTGTTGGAATCAGTGCAGCAATGGAAGAGAGATATGCAAATGAAAGAGACTTTGATCCTTCTACAATTAATTCTGTCAAAACAGCGTTAATGGGGCCACTAGCAGGACTAGGGGATTCCCTTTTAAATGGTACAGCAAGACCCATTCTTGCCGGGCTTGCTATTTCTCTCGTAAGCGCCGGTACTGGCTGGGTTGGCCCGATTATGTTTGTGGTTTGTATGGCGATCTTATCCCTTGGCGTTCGGTATTTAGGAGTTTTTCAAGGTTACAAACAAGGTGTTTCTCTTGTTTCAAAATTTCAATCATCCGGATTAATTAGCAGGATTTCAGAATTAGCAGGGATTGCGGCTTACATTATTGTCGGAGGATTCATTCCTGCATTAGTTGTTGTGCATATTCCAATTGAATATACGTCCGGAGAAACGACGATTAAAATTCAAGAAACCTTAGATGGTTTGATGCCTGGTGTATTAGGTTTGCTTTATACAGGTTTAATGTATTATCTCATCACAAAGAAAAAGGTTTCAGCGATAAAATTGATTTTCATCACGATGATTATTGGGATTGTCGGCGTTTACGCTGGTATTTTAGGTTGATAGATTAGTAGATAAGCCAAAAGGAAAGGTGTGAGCAAAGTGATAATCGATATACATGCTCATGTAAAAAGAGATCCGGAAACACACAACTATCTCGAACAAGAATTATTGGACGATATGAATAAAAATAATATTACGTCACGAGTTGTGTCTGCTTTCGAAGGGAAATCCATCCATGATCAAAACAATTATATCTCTGACTTTGTTTCGAGGTATCCTGATCAGCTGATTGGGTGTGCTGTTATTAACCCGAAAGAGGATCATTCAATAGAAGAAACTAGAAGAGTAATGAAGCTTCCTGGGATAAAAATGGTGGAATTTAATTCGATTGAACATGGCTACTACCCTGACAGCTGTCAAAATATAGATCCAATCTTGGAGATTCTTGAGGAAAATAACATCCCCGTTAAGGTTTTTACCGGAATAGGAGCAAGATCGATGCCGCAGCAATGGGCGGTCCATGCAAAACGGCATCCGAATCTTACCTTTATTTTTCTTCATATCGGCTGTTTTGACTATGGATACAGCTGTGTGGATGTCGCATTGGAAAATGAAAATGTCCTTGTAGAAACGTCCAATCAGTATGAGGTTCAAGTGTTAAGAAAAGCCTTTTCAATATTACCGAAAGAAAAACTGCTATTTGGTTCATCCTATCCAACGGTTTTAACCAAATCTTCGGTCAATGTGTTTGATATGTTTCACTTAGAAAAGGATTACCTGGAGAGCATCTATCATAAAAATGCAGCAGATTTATTGGAGTAATCTTGTCTTCCGCATTCAACGTTGGTTGAGTGCGGAAGATGAATAACGAAAGGGTGGATCTGATGAAACTAGATATAGAAAGTGTACGAATGCTTCTACCCAATAATGTTCAGCCATTATTTGATGATATCGTAGAGCAAAGAGTGCTAGGGGCAAGTAATCATATTTCCATGATTGGCGAAATGATTGAATCCATCGCATTAACTGGGAAGAAGAATCATAGCGAAGTGAAGGAAATTATAGAAAAAATCCAAGAAGTAACCAACTATTTTATCAAAACAAGGGGAGAAGCGAGTCAGGCAATCAGTAATGCGATTATGCTCATGACGAATCATATTGAAAGTCTGATAGATGTAGATCTTGAAGAGGCAGTTGATAAAATTATTACTAGGAAAAATAGTTATCTCGCGTATAATAGCAATGCCACCGAAAAGGTCCTTGAATGTGCGAGCAGTGTGGTAGAAGATATGAGAAATATTCTTGTTTATGATTATTCTAGTACGGTAGACAAACTATTGAAAAAAATTGGCGGGGCCAATCAAACATATACGATTTACATTCCTGAAAGCCGGATTATTGATGGCGGATTACCCTATGTTAAAAGCTGCAAAGAGGCGGGACATACGATCAAATTTTTCCCGGATGCTGCTCTTATGTATTATTTAAAAGAGTGCGATGTTGCTCTTATGGGCGCTGAAACCTTTTTCCCGAATGGTACTGGCTTTAATACAACCGGTTCTGATCTGGTCGGCTTAGCCTGTGACTATTACAATATACCTTTGTATTTTTTAACTCCGTTAATCAAATTAGATATTCGTCCGATCTATGGATATAAAAAAGAGTTAGTCATCAATGATTTAACAAAGAAATTGACAAAAGAATGGCCGGATCATAGTCTGGCAGAAAATATTGATTTCAAATCTCCTGAATTACTTGGAGTGGAGCCTAAATTTATTAGCGGGTTTATTACGGAAAAGGGTCTGATTCCAACAGAAGAGATGTTTAACGTAAGTGTAGAGTATTATAAAGAGTTAGGAGGAGTCATCTAATGGGGGAAGTATTTCGTCCAAACTGCCACGTTTTATCGATGATCCAACCGCCTCCGCTTCCTGGAAGTTATCGGCACGATAATCAAACGATTGATGAAATTGTGTATGAAGCATTAAAAGAAACAGAAATGGTGCAAGAAAACGGGTTTGACGGGATTATCATTCAAAACATGAATGACATGCCAATCAAACAACATTCAGAGCCTGAAGCCATCGCATATATGACAAGAATTGGGTATGAAATAAGAAAAGAGTTCCCTGGCTTAACAATGGGAATCTTATTGAATTGGGACGGAGTATCTGGCTTGTCAGTGGCAGATGCAGTAGGTGCAGACTTTGTCCGAGTTGAACACCTGTTTACAGGAGCAAATGTGACGAGTGCAGGAATCCTTCAGGCGCAATGTGTCGATATTGCGAAATTGAGAAAAAGAATTCGAACCAAAGTCCCTGTATATGCAGATATCTACGAAGTACATGGAGTGCCGCTGGGTAGAAAGCCAATCGAAAACGCCGCCTGGGAAGCGGTCCATGAGGCATTTGCCGATGGTCTGTTTATTTCGGGGAATAGCATGGAGGAAAGCATTGACATCATTCAGAAAGTAAGAACAAAATTGCCTGATACCCCTCTATTCTTAGGTGGTGGAGCAACAGGAGATAATATTTTCGAACTGCTAAAACATTATGATGGTGTTTCAGTGGCCTCATGGATTAAAAATGGTGATATGAAAAATCCAATTGACCCTGAACGAGCTAAAATATTTATGCGCGAAGCAAATAAAGCAAAGCAATGGAGAGAAAGTTTTAAATAGGAAAACAAAGGGGGCGGTTCTGGTGGCTTTTTAAGCCACCAGAACCGCCCCCTTTGGTCTACATCTCTAAGTCCGTAAATGCATATGGTAATAGTTCACCTAAGGTTAATTCCAGGATGTCTTTTTTCTCATTTGTTAAATAAACGGGCATGTCAGGTGTGCAGAATTCTGCCATTACTTGTCTGCAAATGCTGCAAGGCGGAAGGAAGTCTGCTGTATCACCGGCGACGGCGATCGCCTGGAAATCTCCTTTTTTATAACCGTTAGCAATTGCGGTGAAAATAGCTGTTCTCTCTGCACAATTGGTTGCACCTAAGGAAACGTTTTCAACATTGACGCCTGTAATAATATGCCCATCCTTTAGTAACAATGATGCTCCGACGGGGAATTTAGAGTAAGGAATGTATGCGTTTGCTTTGATTTCACGTGCCTTTGCCATTAATAACTCTTTATCCATCCAACTTAACCTCTCTCCAATTGACCTCCCAAATAGGGGAAACTACCCGATTTTTTGAAAAATAATACTATGAAACTTGCATTGTTGTTCAATAATGTAAGTACATTTTCCTAAAAAATAGCCGGTAGGACCTATTATATTAAGGATTTGTAGAATAAATGTCAACCTCAGAAATATGACAATTGAAGAGGAGATTTATATGCTATAGGATCCGATCCCAAAACCGCGCTTGTGCGATGCCGTCGATAAAGCTTTGAATGCTGGCAGTTTTTAAATCGTAAACACCTGTACCCTCTTTGTTGATGCGGCTATTGGCTAACGCATTTGGATGACTGAGAGCGACAGCCAAGGGCTTGTAATGTTTATAGGTGGTTTGAATGAATTCCAGCGCAGGTGTTTGGATAATCGGATCACTGCTAATTAATAATGCTGCATCATAAAGGCTGGAATCAGTCGTTTCGTACGTATCTGTCACTTTTACATCCATCGTTAAGCTGTGTAGCTTTTTGTCGACAATACTATAATTCAGTTTATGCTGTGCGAAAATCCCCAGCCAAGACGTTAACAACTCCGCATCAGGCTCCCCATTCAGCAGGATGGCAACATTCTTCGTATCGGGTTTCCGTATTGTTTTTGCCATACTTAGGGCCGGAGATTTCTTGGCAGATGTCACTTCGCAATTTTTTGCGGGTATGGGTGCACCAATCTTCTCCGCGACTTCTTCTGCCAATTGGCGGTCAATATGATTGATCAGCGCAACCGCATTGGCCTTCACCATGTCTGATTTACATTTCCCCAGTTCAAAACTAAAGGCATCCTTGACATGCTGCTGCTCAAAAGGGGCAAGACTGTTATAGAATAATTTTGCCTGTGAGTAAAAGTCACGGAAACTTTCGCTGCGGCCGCGGATTTTTCGACCGTCAATTTTCTCTTGATAATGTTCATAACCGCCCTGTTCAATGGGAACAGGCTCTGGCTGATTGGCGTTAAGCGCGTTACGATGGTAACTTGTCTGGCCATGATGAATCGTCATTTGGTGCATGCCGTCCCGTTGATTATTGTGGAAAGGGCACACAGGTTTGTTAATCGGGATTTGGTGGAAATTAGGACCGCCGAGCCTTGAAAGCTGCGTATCGGTATACGAGAATAAACGGCCTTGCAATAGCGGATCATTTGAAAAATCAATACCCGGCACGACATGACCCGGGTGGAACGCCACTTGCTCTGTTTCGGCAAAGAAGTTATCGACGTTTCGATTTAATGTCATCTTTCCGACTATTTTCACCGGGACCTCTTCTTGCGGCCATAATTTTGTAGGATCTAAAATATCGAAATCAAAACGATATTCATCCTCTTCCGGAATTAATTGAAATCCGAGCTCCCATACGGGGTAATCCCCTTTTTCAATCGCCTCATATAAATCCTGCCGATGGAAGTCAGGATTTTTCCCGGCAATCCTTTGGGCTTCGTCCCAGACTAATGAATGAACCCCTAAGGCAGGCTTCCAGTGAAATTTCACAAAATGAGCCTTTCCTTCCGCGTTTATTAGACGAAACGTATGTACACCGAAGCCTTCCATCATCCGCAAACTCCGAGGAATGGCACGATCGCTCATGTGCCACATCACCATATGAGCCGATTCCGGATTTTGCCCGATAAAATCCCAAAAGGTGTCGTGAGCACTGGCGCCTTGGGGAATTTCATTGTGCGGCTCAGGTTTAACGGCATGAACAAAATCAGGGAATTTAATCGCATCTTGAATAAAGAAAACCGGCATATTATTCCCGACCAAATCAAAGTTGCCTTCATCGGTATAAAATTTCGTGGCAAATCCGCGAACGTCTCTTACTGTATCGCTTGAGCCTCTTGAACCTTGAACGGTGGATATCCGGACAAAGACAGGTGTTGTTTTCGAGGTGTCTGTAAGAAAATCTGCTTTCGTATAGTCTGCTAATGATTCGTAGAGTTGAAAAATACCATGGGCCCCAACCCCGCGGGCATGCACAATTCGTTCCGGAATGCGTTCGTGGTCAAAATGGGTCATTTTTTCGCGGAAGTGAAAATCCTCCATCAAGGTCGGCCCGCGCAATCCCGCTTTCAATGAAAACTCGTCCTCTGCCATTTTTAACCCCTGATTTGTCGTTAAACCGGCCTTTTCTTCATTATTGATGGTAAATTGCTTTAACTGCTCCGTCTTTTTGTTATCCATTTGATACCCAAACCTCCTAAAAGTACATACTTACAACCTTAGGTACCCAATTTGTTGGAAGTAAAACATGTCGGTTTGTTTGGGAGGTGAGTTTTTATCTGCCAACAAGTAGAGTGAATAGTTCTATTAACCGTTTAGTGGTAGAGGCTTAATCGCAGTTTTGGGATTATGGTTTCTTAGATCATCGTGGATATTGATTTATAGAACCTTGTCTTTTATTGGATGCATATCGCACAGGATTATTATAAAAATGCATCCAATCCTGCTTATTGGATGCATATCGCACAGGATTTTTATAAAAAATGAATCCAATTGCCCTTATTGGATGCATATCGCACAGGATTTTTATCAAAAATGAATCCAATCGCCCTTATTGGATGCATATCGCACAGGATTATTATAAAAAATGCATCCAATCCCGCTTATTGGGTGCATATCGCACAGGATTTTTACCAAAAGTGCATCCAATCGCCCTTATTGGATGCATATCGTACAGGATTTTTATCAAAAATGAATCCAACGTCGTAATTACTGCCACTTAGGACCCAGTATTTATTCATCTTTTTCAGCGGTTATGACCTAATCCCACAAAAAAACCCCTCGAGAGAACTAATCCCATCACATACAGAAATAAAGCAAAATAAGCTGGCAGCAGGTGGATGAAGGTGGTGTAGCCGATGAAAAAGTGGGTGAGGATGCCTGCACAAAAAGCGGGGATCCCGGCTATTAAGAGTGTATACCAAATCCACTTTTCTCCCTGATGAAATCCCCACAAGGAAACCGTAAGCACCAGCAGCCCTACACTAATTAAGGCGCCGCCAAATCCTGCCCGGTCATGGGCGATCAGCGGAATCAGCCTGCTGTTGATGTCATTCATTTGCTCAGGAGTCAGACAAATGAAATCGACATCTGTCGGGACGAAAACATTGGTCACGCCAATGGAGGCGATGACCAGACCGCCAAGGATAAATGAGAAGCCTAAGATGACAAAGCAAAGCGGCGCACGAAAAACGCGAAAGCGTTTCACGATAAATGCGAAAACGCCTATCTAGGTTGTTGGGTTTGGGTTAAATATCGGCGGCACAACCGAACGAATAAGAGGCACATAAACA
>NZ_JBMPZU010000069.1:0-45223 GCF_049463095.1 Neobacillus sp. 19
AATTTCGTAGGTCAAGGCATTTTTTAACACGCCATCCTGATGAATTCCTGATTCATGAGCGAAGGCATTTTTTCCAACAACGGCTTTATTGCCAGGGACCTTCATCCCAGTAAAGCGGCTCACCAAGTCACTTGTGCGCTTGATTTCTTTTAACACTAGATTCGTTGTGAATGGATAGCGGTCATTGCGAATATTTAAAGCAACGGCGATTTCTTCTAATGCTGCATTGCCTGCGCGTTCCCCAATGCCGTTAATTGTACCTTCCACTTGAGTAGCGCCATTTTCCACCGCTGCAAGCGAGTTGGCCACTGCCATACCTAAGTCATCATGACAGTGGCAGGACAGTGCTGCTCTATGAATATTCGGCACATTTTCTCTTATATAGCGGAACATCCGTCCATATTCTTGCGGCGTTGTATACCCCACAGTATCAGGAAGGTTGATGACAGTAGCTCCGGCATCAATCACCTTCGTAATGATTTGCACTAAAAAATCTAAGTCTGAGCGAGAAGCATCTTCAGCGGACCACTCAATATGCGGGAATCGTGTCTTCGCATACCTAACCATATCCACGGCTGTCTGCATGACTTGCTCAGGAGTTTTCATCAGCTTATATTGCATATGAATAGGGGAGGTTGCAATGAAACAATGCAACCTTGGTTCTGCCGCATCTTTTAAAGCATCCCACGCAATGTCAATGTCCGATTTTGTTGCGCGTGCCAAGCCTGTGACGGATGAATGTTTAATCGTCCGGGCAATAGCTCTAACCGCTTCAAAATCCCCTTGGGAGGAAGCCGGAAAGCCGGCCTCCATTATGTCAACGCCAAACCGTTCAAGCTGTCTGGCAATTTCTAATTTCTCAAGCTGGTTTAAATTCACACCAGGGGATTGCTCGCCATCGCGTAAGGTTGTATCAAAGATGTTAACGTGAACCATTTACCACCACTTCTTTCTTCGCATTTACTGGCTTCTTAATAAACGGCATTAATGCACGAAGCTCGCGTCCAACAGTCTCGATTTGGTGATTGTTTTCAGCGCGGTTAATGGCGTTGAATTGCGGACGGTTTGTTTGATTCTCTAAGATCCAGCTTTGAGCAAACTTACCAGTTTGGATATCTTTTAATACTTCTTTCATGCGCGCTTTTGTATCTTCGTTAACTACACGTGGTCCGGATACGAAATCACCCCATTGTGCAGTGTCAGAGATAGAATAACGCATGTTTTCTAATCCACCTTCATATAAAAGGTCAACGATTAATTTCAACTCATGTAAACACTCGAAATAAGCAACTTCAGGCTGATAACCGGCTTCTACTAAAGTTTCGAATCCAGCTTTGATTAGGGCAGTAGTACCGCCGCAAAGAACTGCTTGCTCTCCAAATAGATCCGTTTCTGTTTCTTCTTGGAAAGTTGTTTCTAATACTCCGGCACGAGCAGCACCGATTCCTTTTGCATAAGCAAGAGCAACATCACGTGCTTGACCAGTATAATCTTGGTAAACCGCATATAGAGCAGGAACTCCAGCGCCTTCTGTATAAGTACGGCGAACTAAATGTCCCGGGCCTTTTGGCGCAACTAAGAATACGTCAACATCGGCAGGAGGAACGATTTGGCTGAAATGGATGTTGAAGCCGTGTGCGAAAACTAAGGAATTGCCAGCTTCAAGGTTTTCTTTAATGCTTTCTTCATATACTTTTGGCTGCATTTCATCTGGAAGAAGAACCATTACTACGTCAGCAGCAGCAGTTGCTTCAGCCACGGAACGAACATCTAGACCATCTTCGACAGCTTTATCCCATGATTTTCCGCCGCGAAGACCAACAACTACATCAAAGCCGCTTTCCTTTAAGTTAAGAGCGTGAGCATGACCTTGTGAGCCATATCCGATTACTGCGATTTTCTTTCCTTGTAAAACTGCCTCTTGAATATCTCCGTTATATAATACTTTTACCATTATGAATCATCCTTTCAGGAATATTATTATTTTAATAGTGAGTATGTTGCTAGTTCGTTTACTTGTGGCTGATGCCCGCGCTGCAGGGCTGTCAGTCCGGTTCTGGCAATTTCTTTAATACCGTAAGGGCGCAGCAGTTCAATCAACGCGTCAATTTTATCAGGACGGCCTGTTATTTGAACCGCTAAACTATCTTTACTTACGTCAATGATTAAGGCGCGAAACGGGTCAATGATTCCATTAATTTCGCTTCGCAGCTGACTTGAACTGGCTACCTTAATTAAGGCAAGTTCCCTGGCAACAACTGCTTTATCCGTAATATCGGAAACTTTTAATACGTCAATTTGCTTGTTTAATTGTTTCGTTACCTGCTCAAGACGCTGGTCATCCTCTACTTGGACGACTAAGGTCATCTTGGAAATGCCTTCGGTTTCTGTTGGGCCGACAGATATACTTTCAATATTGAACTGCCGCCTTTGCAGGAGGCCGGTCACCCGGTTGAGGACACCGCTGCGGTCTTGAACAGTCAATGTGATGATACGTTTCATGGTTTCACCCCAATCATTTCATGAATTCCTTTGCCAGGAGCAATCATTGGAAAAACTTTTTCCTGCTGCAGTACGCGGCAATCAACAAGAACAGGGCCATTATGGGCAAATACTTCTGGTAAAACTGTGACAAGTTCTTCCTGGCTTTCAACCTTGTAGCCGCGAATTGAGTAGCTTTCAGCAAGCTTCACAAAATCAGGCTGTGTATGAAGAATGGATTCTGAAATCCGGTTTCCGTGCAATAGTTCCTGCCATTGACGAACCATTCCAAGTGCACCATTGTTCACAATGATGATCTTGACTGGAAGGTTCCGTTCATAAATGACTGAAAGCTCCTGCAGTGTCATTTGGAAACCGCCATCGCCGACAATTGCAACAACAGTACTTTCAGGTGAAGCTATTTGTGCTCCGATGGCAGCAGGGAAGCCGAAGCCCATGGTCCCGAGACCGCCTGAGGTAATCCAGCGGTGCGGTGCATTAAAGGTATAATACTGGGCTGCCCACATTTGATGCTGCCCTACGTCTGTTGCGACAATCGCCTCGCCATTTGTTACTTTATGAACGGCCTCGATTACCCACTGTGGACACATTCCGCTTGGGGCGTTTTTATACCAAAGTGGATATTCCACTTTATATTGATTGAGCGTATCCCACCATGATTCATGTACGGGTGACTCCGCTGTTTGATCGATTAGCTCAATCAATGCCTCTTTTGCATCAGATACAATTGGAATCTGAGTGGGTACGTTTTTACCAATTTCCGCCGGATCGATATCGATGTGGGCGACCTTCGCATGTGGCGCGAAGTGTTTCAAATTACCGGTTAACCTGTCATCAAAGCGGGCACCAAAATTAATTAGTAAATCAGCTTCGTAAATTGCCATGTTTGCTGCATAAGTACCATGCATACCGCCCATTCCTAATGAGAGAGGGCTGTCTGCTGGAAAAGCACCTAGTCCCAGTAATGTCGTCACGACCGGAAGCTTGTGTTTTTCAGCAAATGCAGTTAATTCCGCAGAGGCCTTTCCATGAAGGACACCGGCTCCTGCTAGCACTACTGGCTTTTTCGCTTTTGCGATTGAATCTGCTAATTTTTTTATTTGCAATGGATTTGGCTTTGTTGTTGGCTGGTAGCCAGGTAAATCAATACTTGCTGCGTTAGGTTCTTCCATTAATATACCTGCCGAAATATCTTTCGGAATATCTACAAGAACCGGTCCCGGCCGTCCTGTAGATGCAATATGAAAGGCTTCCTTTACGATTCTTGGTAAGTCTGAAATGGATTGCACCTGGTAATTATGTTTGGTGATTGGTGTGGTAATCGCCATCACGTCAGCTTCCTGGAAGGCATCTGTTCCGATCACACTCCGCGCAACCTGCCCGGTGAATACCACAAGCGGTAAGGAATCCATCATCGCATCTGTAATTCCAGTAACCAGGTTTGTCGCACCCGGTCCTGAAGTAGCGATTACTACACCAGGATTACCAGTAATTCGGGCATAGCCTTCGGCGGCATGAATCATTCCTTGCTCGTGACGGAATAGAATGTGCTTAATCGTCCCTTGGGCTCGATAAATTGCATCGTAAATTGGCAGGACAGCACCACCCGGATACCCAAATATCGTATCAACACCTTCCGTTTTTAATAAATCAATGAGAAGGTCTGCACCTGTTTTTGGTGCGGTACTGGTTTGGAATTCCAGTTCTTTTGCTTCTACTTTCACGTCATAATCCCTCCCTGTGGATAATTGAATATTTGAAAAATTATTCGTAAGACTGAGTTTTAAAAAATAGAAATGATACTTTAAAACAAAGTAAAAAAGGCCATTTCGTCTCCGAATAAACTGCAGTCTACGTACTAAAAGCAGAATAATCGGGGAGAAAAGGCCTTCTTTTTCTCGGTACCACCCGGTTTTTACAGTATCCTTGCGAATACTGCCTTATGAAGCGACAACTAATTTAAAAACGCTTCTTTTTGTAACAGGTGTTCAAGAGACACCCGATCGGGCCTACTAGGAAATGACCTTTCAGCTCAACACTCAGGGATGATGTCGGAATAAGTTGTATTACTGGGCTTCCAGCAACCCCAGCTCTCTGAAAATACATGTTCTTATTCCTTTATTCCCGTCATCGATTTTGTTATATAAAAATGTCAATGAGAAATGTCCAGCTCCAGCGCCCTAGCGGCTAGTGTCCTTCGCGCTCCGCCCTACGATAAGTCAACATCGAATCGCCTCCGGCTCTTCGTGTTTCCTTTATCTCAGTTGAAGCACTCCAGGCCATACGCCGCTGACCAGGGCGCTTGCGCTTTTCGTAGTACCTTTACTTCTGTAGAAGGGGAGGGGTACTAGTGAATCCCTAAATTTTCATAACTCCGCCAGTGTTAGCGGAAGTAACTAGCTTTGCATATTTTGCGAGATAGCCAGATTTGATTTTTGGTTCCGGCTGCACCCAGGAACGGCGTCTTTCAGCTAACACTTCTTCATCAACAAGTAGTTCAATCGAACGACCCGCAAGGTCAATTAAGATTTTGTCACCATTTTGAACAAAGGCGATTGGTCCGCCTTCAGCGGCTTCTGGTGAAATATGTCCGACGGAGATTCCCCGACTTGCCCCTGAGAAACGGCCATCGGTAATTAATGCCACTTCTTTATCTAAACCACGTCCTGCAATCGCGGATGTTGGAGCGAGCATTTCTGGCATCCCTGGTCCGCCTTTAGGACCTTCATAGCGAATGACAACGACGTGGCCTGACTTAACAGTACCGTTATTGATGTTTTCCTGTGCTTCATCCTGTGATTCAAACACAATTGCTTCCCCAAGGAAGGTCTTAATCGAAGGATCTACTGCGCCAACCTTGATTACCCCGCCATCTGGGGCAAGATTTCCAAAAAGGATGGAAAGGCCGCCAACATGACTGTACGGGTTATCTTTCGGACGAATTACTTTTTCATTAAGGATTGTTGCATCCTTCACATTTTCAGCTAATGTCTTTCCGGTAATTGACAGGCAATCCTGATGTAGGGCCCCGTCAACTTTACAAAGCTCATTTAAAATGGCGCTTACGCCGCCAGCCTGGTGGACATCATCCATGGAAACATCAGAGGCAGGCATGATTTTTGCTAAATATGGGACTCTTTCAGCGATTTTATTAATATCACGCAAGTCATATTCAATCCCGGCTTCATGGGCAATTGCCAGTGTATGGAGAACGGTATTGGTTGAACCGCCCATCGCCATATCCAGTGCAAAAGCATTATCGATTGCTTCTCGAGTGATCATGTCACGCGGACGAATATCTTTTTTCACAAGTTCGATTAAGTGTCTTGCTGCTTGACGGATGAGTTCATGTCTTTCTTCAGATGTAGCGACGATTGTTCCGTTTCCTGGAACCGTCATCCCTAATACCTCCATGAGACAGTTCATCGAATTTGCGGTAAACATCCCTGAACAGGAACCGCAGGTAGGGCAGGCACTTGTTTCAATCTCAAGCAATTGCTGTTCGGTCATCGATCCATTATGGTAAGCACCAACACCTTCAAAAACAGATGTTAAGGAAAGGTTTTTCCCTGTTGAGGAAACGCCTGCCTCCATTGGACCGCCTGAAACAAACACGGATGGAACATTGGTTCTTGCTGCTGCCATTAGCATTCCCGGTGTGATTTTGTCACAGTTTGGAATATAAAAGACACCGTCGAACCAGTGGGCGTTGATGACTGTTTCGGCACTATCCGCGATTATTTCGCGGCTTGGCAGGGAATAACGCATCCCGATATGTCCCATGGCAATTCCGTCATCTACTCCAATGGTATTAAATTCGAAAGGGATGCCTCCGGCTTCGCGGATGGCTTCCTTTACAATCTCACCGAAATGATTAAGGTGTTTATGTCCTGGAATAATTTCAATAAACGAGTTACAGACACCGATAAATGGTTTTTCCAAATCACTCGTTTTTACCCCTGTTGCATATAGCAGGCTTCGGTGGGGGGCTCGATCAATTCCCTTTTTAATCATATCGCTTCGCATTTTTCTATCTCCTAACTGACTACTGCATGGTTTGTTGTTTTAGGGTAACAAGCCACTCCGTCTGTTGTTACAATCTTTCTGAATTCTGCTAAAAGATCGTTTGTTACTGCACCTGGTTTACCATCCTTAATGACTCGGCCATCTACTTCTATGACAGCAATGACCTCAATAGCTGTTCCGGTTAAGAACACCTCATCAGCGACATATACATCATGTCTTGTAAAAGGTGATTCCCGGACATCGTAGCCTTTAGCTATTGCTACATCCAGGATGGCGTTGCGGGTAATCCCTTCCAATGCTCCCAAGTAAACAGGCGGTGTGTATAGAATGCCATTTTTTACAATGAAGATATTGTCAGCGGAACCTTCAGTAACATAGCCTTGGTCATTCATCATTAATGCTTCCTGAACGCCAACTTGATTGGCTTCCAGTTTGACTAGAATATTATTTAAATAGTTGAGTGATTTAATCTGTGGACTAAGTACATCTGGGCGATTCCTTCTGCTTGCCACCGATGCAATTTTAATTCCATTATCGTAAAATTCTTTCGGATACATGGATAATGGCTCGGCGATTATAATTACGCTTGGATTCGAGCAGGAAGTAGGGTCCAGTCCAAGATTCCCTTTGCCACGTGAAACAACGACACGAATATAGGCACTTTCTAGCTGATTTTTTCTAATCGTTTCGACGATTAATTGCGTCATTTCCTCCTGTGTATATGGAATCTTCAGCATAATGGATTGTGCTGATTCAAATAGTCTTTTCAGGTGGGCATCGACTCTGAAGATATTTCCGCTGTAAACGCGAATCCCTTCAAATACTCCATCACCATATAAAAAACCATGATCAAAAACTGATACAACAGCATCCTCCTTCTTGACGAACTCGCCGCCAAGGAAAATCCATTGACTTCCCAACCTAACCACTCCTCTTTCATGTTAGAACGCTTTAAATGGAATAAACATAACTTTAATAAAGAATTGCCGCACCCCATTCCACTTGGAAATGAACAAAGGCAATGTTCAATATTGATGATTATTTTCGATAATCATACAACCAATCGATAACATGGTCAATATAGAAATCTGACAATTCAAATAAGTCGGAAAACCTGGTAGCGTTTTCATTCTTGTTATGATAAGGAAATTGGAAGAAAAAAATTTTTTAAAAATTTTTTCTATTGGGAGTATTATGTTTCAAAAAAAGAGGGGAATTCAGTAGTAAGTAGGATGGAAGTGCCGGAAAGTTTTATTATTGATATATACACATTTTGAAAAATTTAATAGGGTAATATAGTTTTTTATCCTTTTTTTAAGAGAGATTTTCAGAAGTATTTCCCCACTCCCTAAAAATTTAAGTAGTCCAATCCCAAATTGATGGGATTGACTACTACTAATTTTATTGAGCCTTCAGCTTTTGCTCACTTTTCACCAATTCAGGATATCCATAGCTGCCATGTTCACTCATATCAAGACCGATCATTTCCTCCTCTTCCGTCACACGTAAACCATTCATTGCTTTTTTCATTATTGCCAGTAGGATGAAGGAGACAATAAAAGCAAAGGCTGCACAAGTGATGACACCCATCGCTTGAACGCCTAATTGGTGTAGGCCCCCGCCATAAAATAAACCAGGCTTTCCGACCGTCGCCAAATCTTTTGTGGCAAAGAAGCCGGTTGATAACGTGCCCCATATCCCCGCTGTACCGTGTACGGAAAGAGCTGCAATGGGATCATCAATTTTTATTTTCTCAAAGAAGCGGATACTGTAAAAAACAAGAATACCAGCGATAAAACCAATCAGGACAGCAGCCCATGTTTCAACGAAGGCACAGGAAGCAGTAATGGCAACTAAACCTGCAATGGCCCCATTTAACATCATCGGCATATCGGCTTTGCCAACTTTTATCCAAGTAATCATCATTGCAGCGACAGTTCCGGCTGCGGCAGCGAGGTTCGTATTAATAGCTACAAATCCAAAGAAGGCTTTCTCGACAGATAAAGTACTGCCGGCATTGAAACCAAGCCAGCCCACCCATAACAGCAATACACTCAAGGCAGTGAAAACTTGATTATGACCGGCAAGATTATTGGCAGAACCGTCTTTATTAAATTTGCCCATTCGGGGCTTTAGGAGAATAGTAGCTGAGAGCGCCGCCGTAGCACCAGTTAAATGAACAACCGTTGAACCAGCGAAGTCTTGTTTCCCATGCTCCGACAACCAGCCGCCGCCCCAGATCCAGTGCGCGATTGGAGGATACACGATAACAGAGAAAAGTACTGCGAATACAAGGTAGGCACTAAGTTTCGCCCGTTCAGCAAACCCGCCGAAGGCAATCGTTAAGGAAATGCCTGCAAATGCTAGTTGGAATAAGAAGAAAACGGCTCCGGACAATGATAAACCATCAATGTCATAGCCAGAATAAAAGAAATCAGAGAGCCCAATCAAAGGATTTCCTTTGCCGAAAATTAAACCAAACCCTGCTGCCCAAAACATAATTGAGCTAATTCCAAAAGTAAGGATTGTCTTCCCGGCAATATGCCCAGCATTTTTCATTCTAGTTGAGCCTGTTTCAAGAAGAATAAAGCCGCCAATCATTATAATAACAAGTACGGCCCCGATAATAACCCAAAGACTGTTCATTAAATATAACGTATCCAATGTTTCTCCCCCTTTTTATGTTGTGCATTTCATAACATTTGTGTAATTGTATTTTTACATGAATCTGAATGGGGCATCCACAATCATGTAAGGTTATCTAACGTATTTTTCTGGGGACAAAAAAAAGCCCCGACCTTTAAAAAAGGAACAAGGCTTTTCTTATTGTTTCCTTAATCCGAATTGGGCATTGAGCTGTCCTTGGATCATTTTACGGCGGATATCATCCTGACTTTGTTTCTTTTGTTCTTTCAGCATTTGCTTTCTAATTTCATATGTTTGAATGCCATCTTCTATTTTGTTGGCGATCTCCATAAGTAATTCGACATCGGTAAAGGAATATTTCCGGCTGCCGCCAGCTGATCTTTCAGGGAAAATTAATTTCCTTTCTTCATAATAACGGATTTGTCTTTCAGATAGACCAGTGAGTTCCCTGACAACCCCGATTGTTATAACCTTCTTATCTTTATAAGACAATTCGTTTCCCATCTAAGATCACCACATTCATGTTTATTAGTATAGTTTATAAAAAAATTGTATTTTTTCAACTGATTATGTGAGATTTTCTTACATGGATTTTAAGTTAATGAAGAAGAACCGGACAAGGTGTCCGGTTCTGAATTGGTTGCTTAATATTCCCCATCAAATGGTGTAAAGGGGAGGTGGAAACGGTTTTCTACTGCGCGCAGCCGCTGGTTGACACGTTGGAGCCGGCGCTGCAGTTGGTTAATTTCTTTTTCCTGCCGCTCATTTTGCCTTTCAAGCTGATTGACTCGGCGTTCAAGTTGCTGTGGCTGCCTGTTGGGATTGTATTGATCTAGCGGAACATAGGTATGATAGTGTTCAGTTGGAATATAGGAATGATTTTGTTCAATTGGAGCATAGGAATGGTATTGCTCTGGCTGCGAATAAAACGGTTCAGCTGGAACATAGGAATGGTATTCAACCGGCAATTGTGGCATTTGATAAAGACCATAGGGATTCATATGGGCATCTCTCCTTATGTGATAATACCCTATACATTATGTGGCCGTAATGAGCAGGTAACGGCAAATGCCTATGTCACGATGAAAACACCCCAATCTAAAATGAAACGAATGGGGTGTTTTATCTATACTTTATGTTCCGATTCAGCGTAATCGAGACGGTCCTCGGAGACTGACCAGCCGGTGCAAGACTAAGCTGACAACAGACTAAACAAGCATTTCACCTGTTGGTTTATTATCAATAAGATCTTCGTTAGGCAAATTGTTTGTATAGGTTACCTTGTCTCCGGGGCGATTGGTTTCTGTCGCCCATGTTGTCCACCATATGTAACTGATGAAGGCACTAAGACGGACATCGTCCTTTATCACATTCTTAGGCATGGCATAGGCTTCACGCAACTTATCGAGCCTTGAATCGTCAGTGAATAACGCAGAGTAAGTTTGGTAACGTGTTAATATAGTAAAAAAATAAATGTTTGAATAATGAAATGAAAGAAGGTATAATCAATTTATTCGAAAAATTATAAATTTTTAAATAAATTAAAGAAATAATAGGAGGCTAAACATGAAGAAAATTAAACTTGTAACCATTTTTATGGCAGTATTTCTCTTGCTTCTATCAGCCTGTGGAACTAGTAAAACCGGAGGAGGAGAAAAGAAGACGTTAAGAGTCGTTACCGATGCTGCCTACGCACCCTTCGAGTATCAGGATAAAGGAGAAATCGTCGGATTTGATATCGATTTCGTCAAGGCAGTGGCAAAGGAAGCAGGCTATGAGGTTAAGTTTGAGAATGTTGGCTGGGACCCACTCTTTGTGGAAATTGAAGGAAAAACTGCTGACCTCGCCGTCTCTTCCATCACGATAACTCCTGAGCGATTAGAATCCTATGACTTCACCGTTCCTTACTTCTTATCAAAAAATGAAATTCTAGTACCAAAAGGCAGTACGATTAAAAGTGCCAAAGATTTAGAAGGTAAGAAGATTGCGGTTCAAAATGGAACCACCGCCCAAACAATCGTAGAAAATCTTTTCGGTAAAAACTACGATAAACTAAAAAAGTTTGAAAATAATAATCTATCAATCTTAGAGCTGAAAAATAATGGTGTAGATGCAGTAGTTGCCGACAACACCGTTGTTGAAACCTATGTAAAAAATAACCCAAAGGATAATTTTGAGTTCATTGAAGATGATGATGCGTTTGAAAAAGAATTCTATGGCTTATTGCTGCCAAAAGGAAGCAAGCTTAAGGGAGATTTAGACAAGGCTGTCAAGAAGGTCATTGATAATGGTACCTATGCCAAGCTTTATAAACAATGGTTTGATGTCGAACCTGACATACAAATTTTAAAAGATCAGCAATAGGGAAGAATTGCGTAACTTCTATTCATAGGCAGTTACGCAATTTTTGGTTAGATTTCTAAACTTTACTACATAGCAAATTTGTCAGGGGGATCGATCATGAATTTTAGGTGGGATCTGATCGCAGAATACGCTCCCTTTTTTCTAAAGGGAACTTTGTTAACCATTGGCCTTTCGGTCGCAAGTATTATTATCGGTTCGGTACTTGGTTTATTTATCGGTTTGGGGAAAATGATGCGAAAAAAGCTGTGGGCACTTCCGTTTCACTGGTATATCAACTTTTTCAGAGGCACACCGTTAATGGTGCAAATCTTATTAATTCATTTTGCTGTCGTACCGGCCTTTTTAGGTACGACCAATGCGGTCGTTGCAGCCATTTTGGCGCTTTCGTTAAACTCTGCCGCGTATGTAGCGGAAATATTCCGCGCCGGAATTCAATCGATTGACAAGGGGCAGATGGAGGCGGCACGTTCGCTTGGCATGACACATGGACAAGCCATGAGGTTTGTTATTTTGCCGCAAGCAATCAAAAGAATGATTCCACCGCTGGGCAATGAATTTATTGTCTTAATTAAAGATTCTTCGCTCGCTGCGTTAATTGCCGCCCCGGAGCTAATGTACTGGGGCCGTGCGATGCAAGGTCAATATATGCGCCCATGGGAGCCCTATTTGACTGCTGCCGTTATTTATCTTGTTTTAACCCTCACACTAAACTTCCTGTTAAACCGTGTTGAAAGGAGGCTGGCAACCGAATGATTGAAGTAAGAAATTTAAAAAAGTCGTTTGGCATCAACGAGGTTCTCAAGGATATCAATGTCACCGTTAAGCCGCAAGAAGTCGTTGTCGTAATTGGGCCTTCGGGCTCGGGAAAATCAACGTTCCTTCGCTGCATAAATATGCTCGAAACGATTACCGGCGGGCACGTCCTCGTTGAAGGGATTGATCTAACGGACAAAAAAACAGACATCAATAAGATCCGGACGGAAGTAGGAATGGTGTTCCAGCAGTTTAACCTTTTTCCGCATAAAAAGGTCATCGATAATATTATGCTCGCCCCGATGAAAGTAAGGAATATACCGGCAGAAAAGGCGAGAGCGAAAGGGTTGGAACTTTTGAAAAAGGTCGGGCTGGCTGACAAGGCGGATGCCTATCCTGATTCATTATCTGGCGGCCAAAAGCAGCGGGTGGCCATTGCCAGAGCCTTAGCGATGGAGCCAAAAATCATGCTTTTTGATGAACCAACCTCCGCGCTTGACCCGGAAATGGTTGGTGAGGTTCTCGAGGTTATGAAACAACTGGCCAAGGAGGGAATGACAATGGTAGTGGTGACGCACGAAATGGGCTTTGCCAAAGAAGTAGGCGACAGGGTTATTTTCATGGATGGCGGCCTCATTGTCGAAGAAAACATCCCAAGCGAGTTGTTCGATCATCCGCAGGAAGAACGGACAAAAGCGTTTTTGAGTAAGGTGCTTTAAGTATGTATTGGGGGGCTGACAGCGGCTCCCTATTTTTGTTATGATGTATGGGTGGATTTTCCATTTGGGAGGGAGTGGATACTATTAAATTTACTACGAAAATACCCAAATTTAATGAACAAACCCATATTGAGTTATTGAACGATGACTGGAAGCAGCTGAAAGAGCCGAAAAGTCTGACGAACGCGATGCTACTCTCCATGCCTTTTATGGTGATCAATGCCCTTATCTCGATGGGGATCATTTATTTCTTTTCCACTTTTTCGCTGAAGAAATTTTCATTTATTTCTGGAGATTCATTCGTCATAACGATTGATTTAGGTGTTTTCGTTGCGATGGTATTAGTTATAGTCACCCATGAATTTTTCCATTTGATTTTTATTCCTAACTTTTTGAAGTCGGGGGATACAGTTATCGGGCTGACATTTTATGGGGCGTTTGTGCATACGGAACAAACAGTAACGAAAGATAGGTTCCTCCTAATAACGATCGCACCTTTTCTTTTTTTGTCTGTTTTTTTTCCTCTATTTCTATCAATCTTAGGAATATTAACAGGAAAAATGCTTGTTTTTATTATCCTTAATTCACTGGGTGCATCCCTTGATATTCTCGGCTTTTTCTTAGTACTAGTCCAAATTCCAAGAAATGCAGCAGTAAGAAATAACGGTACAAGAACGTATTGGAAAATGAGAAAACAGTAAAAAACGGATGAATGATTTTCATCCGTTTTTTAGAATCAATTCGGAAACTGTTTAATAATTCCATCTGTAAAAGTGTTATTCAAAATCAAATACATCGACAATTTTGTCCGCCCTTTTCCGATTTTGACAAAGCTCAAACAAGTGCGTAAAAAATTCTTCCACATTTTCCGGCGATGAGGGGAGTTTGATTTGAACCGTTGTGGACCCAAACATTTGCTTAAAATAGGCCTTTCGCTGGTCGTTTTTCCCGTCCCTTTTAAAGGGCTTGTATGACCAGATAAGATACGACCCATCTTCAAGCTCTTGAACTTGCCGTATCTCCGCACAGGTTGTCGACCGATCATGTGCATAGAGGACCAAATAATAATTGTCATTACGGTGCCAATCAATGAAGAGGAAGTAATATCCCGTGTCACTTTCCGGACGGGTGACTTCATATGCCGCTAATGTTTTCTTGCCGTTCGTCCATTGATGGAACTTTGGTAAGCAGTCTCCGATTGTCTCAAGTTTCTTAATTTCATAAGTGACAGGTTTTGATTTTTCAATATGATTGGCTATGTAAATAGCATGTTTTTTTTCCAACGACATGTATCTCCTTATGGGTTTTGTTTCATTATACGTTGTGACTAGGGTGAAAGGGAAGAAGCGTGGTATACTATATTTGTAGACTATTCTGAAAAAACAAAGAAGGTTTTTTTACCTATGGTTTGTCTTCAAATTGAAACATATCTGACATCATTTTAAAAAGTTCGTTTGTTAGAATCGATATAATTGAGACTTAAAATCCATATATACGTCGAATAGTTTATGGAATAATTATGACTCTTTTCCATATGAATGACATAGAGTGTTTGCAATTGGAGGGAAATAGAATGGCATTAGAGAAGCAATTAATACAAAAGACCTATTATAATATGTTCATAAATGAGCAAGAAGATATACATCCGGTTCGTGTCCTCGGCGAGGTACTTCACGAGGAGGCAAAGCAGGATCTGCCTGATTTATCCTCCATCCGCTATGCGCAGGGAGAAGTATATTTTCATCATAAAGATTACGAAACGGCCATTTTTAAATGGGAAAACATTTCCAATGAGCTTGCGCCATGGGCAAAGAAAAATACAGCGGATGCTTACCTAGAGCTGGGATTGCTTTCAACGGCTGAGGATATTTACACAGCAATTGAAACCGATGATCCTACATTAATGGCAGAGGTAGCCCTACAGTTATTTTCGCTGTACATCGAGCGGGGAAAGTTAGGGGCAGCCGTTTCAACAATTAAAAAGACAATTGCCACTAACCCTGATTATCCGAATGTTACCGAAATTGCCCGCACCTTTTTTGAAGAACAGCAGGATTGGGATAATGCTGTCGAACTGGCAATAACCGAAGCTAAGCGTACGGAATCACTCGAATGGTTTGACATTCTAAACACGTATATAAAAAACGGTGTTACGAAAAGCCATGCGCCAAATTATTTTACTCAAGGTTTGATCCTTCTATTTAGTTTGGATAAAAGAAAGTTTGAACAGCTCGTTTCTTCATTGTGGAACAGCTACAAGAACGAGGAATCATATTTTACATGGCTAAGTGAAATCAACCATCTATTATTAAACCTTGAACTCAATCGAGATGAAAACTGGACAGTGCTATCAAACCTTCATAAGGAACACTATTTTAGCTTAATTGAAGGAAAATATTTTATTAAAGTGCTGCAGGATTTTATCCCTGACTTACTAACAAACTGGTTCAGGCTGGCAGATCGGGCAAATGTAGTCCTGTCTTCGGCTGCTGTACTCTCATGGAATGAGTTATTTCCGGCTACCATTAGTACGTCGATTGTTAGTGAAGCGGAAAAATTAATCAGCCTGACGGAAACAGACATGGATGAACTTGATGAGTGTTTGACACTTTTTGATTCTATTATGAGCTGGGCAGAAGCACATGATATGGGTGAGAACAATCGGATCAAATGGCTTGTTGACCAATTAGTTGATTTTGACACCCAGCATCTTTTTATAACCGGGCTAAGCGGAACAGGAAAATCCACATTTGTGAATACTGTTCTTGGCGAGGATTTACAGGATAGCCCGACCTCGTCTATGGTGATGTTTGCATATGCCTCTGAAAGTGAAATCACGGAAATAACAGATAGAGAGATTATTAGTTTGCCTGAGTTTTCTGATTTCCAGGATCGAATGGACCGCCGGCGCAATGCACTAGAATCAATCATCGAGTTTAAGCACCCAAACGCCTTTTTACAGGATAATAGAGTGGCATTCATCGATACCCCCGGGTTAAAAGGTGCCCTTCATTATGATCGGTATGAGGTGTTGAAGCATCTGCAAATTGCTGATTCCATTCTTTTTGTCATTGATGCGAATGTCCCTTTTACTGAAAAAGAACAGGGAGCTCTTAAGCAGATTCAGGAGTTAGCACCAGATATACCGATCCATTTTCTGTTGAGTAAAATGGATACCATTGCGGGTGAGCAGGTGGCCCTTCGCATTTTTGATGAAACGAGGGCAAAGATTCATTCTTATTTGCCTGATTCAAAAGTGTTTGCTTTTTCTTCCCAATATGAAGGCGGTCAGCAATTGCAGGAATTAACAGAGTTTATTCAATCGATTAAGAATACAAGAAATATTGAGGATAAACGGCTGGCGAAGCTGCTTTACTTTATTCGGACAACGATTGCCGGTCTGCTGCAAAAACGAATTGATGTCGAGAATCAACTGGTTGAATCGGTACGCTGGAATGAAGAAATGTTGATGAAATTAAATGGAGCGGTTAACCAGCTGAAGGATACGGAAAACCAAAAGGCTAAGGCAATTACGAAGTCCTATCGTGGTATTAAGGAAAAGATTGAAAAGGACCTTTCTGATCATCTTCCGAAAATGCTTCAAGAGTGTTCTTCTTTAATCAAGGAAGACAGCAATTTTAGTAAGATTCATTTAGAGCTTAATGAGGAAATGAATCGCAGGATTCAAGATTACTTAGAACAAACAGTCATGCCGAAGTTTTACCGCTCGCTGCAGGATTGGATAGAAGCTTGCAAAGCGGAATTTGACCAAGGCCAGGAATTTTTAAATGAGATGGCTGAAGGTTTTAATCAGATGTACGGGGAAGAACGTCTCAAGTTTGATTGTGATTTTAAAATCCTCGATGATTGGCGCCGTGATACTGACCGGATGACAAGCCGTTTTCAGCTTGAAACTATCAATATCCTGCTCCGCCGGACACCATCACAGTTTTTACTAAAAAGCGCTGGGAAGCTGTTTGGGGCAATATCGCAAAATAAGGCACTGCTATATAATAAATACAAAGCCTTTGTGGAGAATGAGGATTATTCTGAAGCCATTGCAGCGGTCAGCAAGCAATTTTTCCAGCCGTTTGAGCTGTTTGAAAAATCACTCGAACGGGATATTACCTTGTTTTTCAGGGACCCATTAACTGTGTTAAACCGTTCTGTTGAAGAAGCACGCTCCGGGATCCAGTCAAACCAAGAAATGCTGAACAAAATGAACGCGAATCCGGAAATGTTCCGCGATCCACTCACACTGTTTGATGTGAGACTGCGTCAGTTCGAATGGATGACAGTGGCTGGTAAAGGGATGCAAACAATCTATTAATAACGGAAGATGTCCATCGGGCATCTTCTTTTTTGTGGGTTTTTGTATAAAAACTTAAGAAATTTTTAAGATTTATCATAAATGAATGTTAAGATTTTCCGTTTACTATTATGATTAATGATAGAACTGGTAGAAAGTTGGGTGGAAATGGATCAATATTTTGTGCTGGTCGTAGATGATGAAAAAGAAATCCGCGATGCGATTGAGATTTATTTAAAACATGAAGGAATCACCGTGTTAAAGGCTAAGGATGGAATTGAAGCATTAGAAATATTAAATGAGCATCAGGTTCATTTAATTATCTTAGATATTATGATGCCTAGACTGGACGGGATTTCTGCTACATATAAAATTCGTGATAAGAAAAACATACCGATTATTATTTTGAGTGCAAAAAGTGAAGATACAGACAAAATCCTTGGATTGCAGGTGGGCGCGGATGATTATGTCACAAAACCGTTCAACCCAATGGAGCTTGTAGCTCGCGTGAAATCGCAGCTAAGAAGGTATGTAACGTTTGGTACCTTTGAAGGTGTGAAAAAGGTAATAAACTTAAATGGACTTACACTTGATCAAGAAGCAAAAGAAGTGACTGTACATGGTGAGCCGGTGAAGCTTACACCGATTGAATATAAAATTGTCGAACTGTTAATGACAAATGCGGGCCGGGTGTTTTCTATTAATGAAATCTATGAACGGGTCTGGAATGAACCTTGCTACAACGCCGAAAATACCGTCGCCGTTCACATCCGAAAGATTCGTGAAAAAATTGAAATTGATGCGAAAAATCCAAGATATTTGAAGGTGGTGTGGGGGATTGGCTACAAAATGGAAAAATAGAATCACCATCGCATTCACCGCATTTCTGTTTGCTTTTGGCTTAAGCGGAATCCTGGCCTTTTTCATCCATGGAAGCAATTTTTTTCATCGTGATTATTTCCATACCCCCGATTTCCAAATGCAGCTAGATGAATTCTCAAGTTATTTAGGTACATTTGAACTGTATGATATACCTATTGAGGAAGCGAAGAATGAGATAAAGGTGACAAAGGCTGATATTACGGAGCATCGTTATCGCTATGGAAATCTACAGGATCAAATCAGCAATTTAAATATGCAATATAAAGAACGGATTCAGCGCTCTTTGGATGATGGGAACAAAGAGGCGGCCGATGCTTATACTGCCGAAAGGGATGCAAAAATCGAAGATATCACAAAGAATTTTGAAAGTGATGAGTATGTTGAGCCTAAGGTTGTAAAAGAAAAAGAGAAACGAATAGAAGAATACTATAAAAAAAGAGAAGACTATCGGTCAATGTATCTAGAGTACAAAGAAGCCTTTCGATATTATGTTAAGAATAACGCTACAGGTAAACTCTATACAAATCTAAAAGATACAGATGAAGATATAATAAATAAGGAATTTAATACGAAAAATGCACTTTATGTGACGAATATATCCATATCAAGAAATGAAGCAATGAATCTTGGGGTTCCAGGATATGAGGAACTTGTGGAATCTATTATTCCTAAAACTATAGGTGCGTATAAAGGGAAAATAGCTGTCATGGCAACACCTTCCACAAGTAATTATATCACGGAAAACTATAGTAATTACAAACGGACTCAGATGTTTTTATTCATTTATTCTTTGGCGGGCCTACTAGCGCTTATTGTGAGTTTGATAATAATAAAAAAATCGCATGCTATTCCATTAGCAGTCGAAAAATGGCGGCCTTATTATAGTAAGATTCCCATTGACGTTAGGATGGTTTTTTTAATCATAGCTGTTATTGGAGCATTTACCGCCATATACGTTGTAAGCGATCAAATCATTTATGTATTAGATAATCCTTACTTTCGTGTAGAGATAGGTATAGCTTTACTTATCGCTTCATTAATCTCCGCTCTTTTATTTGTCCAGTGGAATTACTTTTTGACAGAAATTAATGATTTCCCAAATCTTAAAAAACAAGGGGAAAAAGCATTCATTAATAAAGTATTCAGGAAAATGAGAACATTACTGCAGAAATCCAAAGTGAGCTTAACAGATGCCTTCTTAAAACAAAGCACCGGTATGCAATTGTTTATATTGTTAACCATCGTCTTTGGTCTTGGGTTAGCGGCGATTATCATTGCAATCCATCCTGTTTTCATTCTTTTTTACCTGCTCCTTTTGGCGGTTATTGGCATACCAATAGTGATTATGCTGGTTAATAGAATAGGTTATTTTAACCGGATTGTTGAAAAAACGAATGAACTGGCTGCAGGAAAGCTTGGGGATAATTTGCCGGTGACTGGAAAATCGGTCTTGACTACCCTTGCTGATAATATTAATCAACTAAAGCAAGGAGTAAGAACCTCACAAAACGAGCAGGCAAAAAGTGAACGGCTGAAGACAGAGTTAATTACAAATGTCAGTCATGACCTTAGGACACCGTTAACCTCTATCATTACCTATACGGAGTTGTTAAAAACAGCAGATGTATCAGGTGATGAAAGGGCTGCATACCTTGAAATTATTGATCGAAAATCCAAGCGTTTAAAGGTTTTGATTGATGACTTATTTGAAGTATCTAAAATGGCAAGCGGAAATATTGAATTGAAAAAGGAAAAGGTTGACCTCGTCCAGCTATTACAGCAGGCACTGGCAGAACATGATGATACGATCAACGCATCGAGCCTCCAATTTCGCGTAATAAAGCCTGAGAAGCCAGTTTACTCTTTCGTAGACGGACAAAAGCTATGGCGTGTTTTTGACAATCTAATTGGTAATATCCTTAAATATTCGCTCGCTCACTCACGCGTTTATATTACGGTATCAACAGTGGACGGCAAGGCCTTGATTACTTTTAAAAATGTTTCAAAATATGAACTTAATGAAAATAGTGAGGAATTATTTGAACGGTTTAAGCGCGGAGATACATCCCGACATACTGAAGGTTCGGGTTTGGGATTAGCCATTGCCCAATCCATCGTGGACCTTCATGAAGGAAGACTTGAGATTTCAACGGATGGCGATTTGTTTAAAGTACAGATTTCTCTAATGTTAGTAGAATAGCAAATCGAATGGAAAGGATATTTGGGGAGATAAATGGTGAACAAGATAGATTTTTCAGAGGTATATCGATTGTATTATAAACGGTTGTTCCATATAAGCTATTCCATCACAAGAGATTTGCACCTGGCAGAAGATGTCGTTCAAGAATCATTTATTAAAGCGATGAAAAAAGTCGATACAATCGAAGATGAAAATAAACTGGGTGCATGGTTGTCGGTTATTGCCACCAGAACGGCCATCGATTATGTCCGCAGCGAACGGAAAAAAAAGGCGGTTCTAATGGAGCAGGAAATGCTTGAATGCTTAGGAAAAGAAATGAAGCAGAACGTAGAAGAAGAAGTGGAATTCGAAATTTTAACCGAGCAGGTGAATCATGCTATCGGGAAACTCACACTTGAGTATCAGAATGTCCTCAAGCTGAAGATTGGACTTGGCTTAAAAGAACATGAAATAGCCTCTGTCCTTAATTTAAAGCCCAGCACCGTAAAAATAAGGATCTATAGAGCAAGGAAAAAACTGAAACTACTGTTTCTTAAACAAATTTGTGCTTAATCTAAAATGCTGCCGTAACAAAAAAGGGCAACTGAGGCAATCAGTATGCCCTTTTTGAACTTTTCCGGAATAGACGATTCGATTTAAAATATGTTGCCTTACACCTAAAATGGTGTACTATTTGTGTAATACCTTTTTGATAGAATTGGAGTGTTTTCTTTGGAGGAAAATTTTGAAGGACAGATTTTAACCTGGTTTGATCATTTTCATGCACATCCGGAAGTCAGCTGGAAAGAATTTAAGACAACGGAAACAATCGCAGGTATTTTAGATGAGCTTGGTGTTTCATACAAACGTTTTTCTGATGTGACTGGTTTAATCGCAGAAATCGGTGAAGGGGAGGAAGTGATCGCTGTTCGGGCCGATATTGATGCATTATGGCAAGAGGTGGACGGAGTCTGGCAAGGGAACCATTCCTGTGGCCACGATGCGAACATTTCGATGGTTCTTGGCGCCCTTTTGTATGTGAAAAATAAACAAATTAACAAAAAAATCCGCTTTATTTTCCAGCCGGCAGAAGAAAAAGGTAGTGGTTCCATCGCCATGATTGAACGCGGTGCATTGGAAAATGTCTCCCATCTTTTCGGTATTCATCTTCGCCCAGCAGAGGAACTGCCGTTAGGAAAAGTGGCTCCTTCCATCCATCATGGAGCAGGCATCTTCCTAGAGGGGAAAATAATCGGCACTGACGCTCATGGTGCACGGCCTCATCAAGGGAAAAATGCGATTGATGTGGTAGTGGCATTGCATCAATTTATTAAATCTATTTATCTATCACCATTCGAATCCTATTCAGTGAAACTGACAAGAATTATTGCTGGTGGAGAGAATATGAACATTATTCCCGGAACAGCTGAATTCGCCCTTGATATACGTGCACAAAAAAATGATATCTTGAACAAGCTGCAATCCAAAATTGAAGAAGGAATGACCGGGATTAGCAAGCTTTATGAAGTTGAAATACAATGGAACTGGGTCGATTATACACCGGGAGCAGAAGTTTCAGCTGAAGCAGAAGCAATTGCAAACGAAGCAATTCGTCTCGTTGCCGGCAATGAAGTAGCTGCACCTCCGGTTATTACATCCGGCAGCGATGATTTTCATTTTTATACCGTGAAGCATCCTGAAGTTAAAGCAACTATGATAGGAGTTGGGGCAGACCTTAGACCGGGATTGCACCATCCGAAAATGACATTCAATCGCTCGGCTCTCGACCTAGGGGCACGCATTCTTGCTGAAACATTGCGAAGAGCGTAATAAAAAGACACGATGCAGGTGACATCGTGTCTTTTTATTTTTCTGAAAAGTCTAAAAGTACTATTGACGAATAACTAAAGATTGTTTTACTATAGGTTTAACGTCTATTAAACGACATCGATGATAGGAGAAGGTTTTGACAATCCGATTAAAAATGGGGGAAACTGTATGAAAAAGGAAATACCATTTAAGGTAGCGATCATCCCGCTTGTGGCAATGATAGTCGTTATGGGGTTAACGGTTATCGTCCTTGAGCAGGGACCGCACATGCCGCTTATTTTTGGAACTGTTGTTGCGGCCATTGTTGCGTGGCGCATGGGGTTTAAATGGGATGAAGTTGAAAAAATGATGTATAAGGGGATTCGTCTCGCCCTGCCAGCTGTTGTCATCATCATGCTTGTTGGAATAACGATTGGTGCATGGATTGGCGGCGGAGTTGTGGCAACGATGATTTATTATGGTTTGAAGATTATTACTCCATCACTTTTTCTTGTTTCCATTACCGTTATTTGTATGATTGTATCGTTGGCAATCGGCAGCTCCTGGTCGACTATGGGAACGATTGGTGTAGCAGGAATGGGGATTGGATTAAGTATGGGGATTCCTGCACCGATGATTGCTGGTGCGATTATTTCGGGCTCTTACTTTGGTGATAAAATGTCACCGCTTTCAGACACGACCAATCTAGCATCTGGTTTAACAGGCACTGATTTGTTTGTTCATATTCGTCATATGCTATTCACAACAGTTCCTGGTATCGTTATTACCTTAATTGTATACGGAATTATGGGCTTCAAATTTGGTAATGCTGGAATGGATAAAGCAAGTATTGATCAAACAATAGGTGTCCTTCAGGATAGTTTTGTCATTTCACCGTTTCTATTAATTATTCCAGTTCTCGTTATTATTTTAGTAGCCAAAAAGGTACCGGCTATTCCAGCACTCATTATCGGAATTATCATGGGTTTCTTATCACAAATTTTCATACAGGGCGGCTCTGTTTCATCTGCGTTTACTGCGTTACAAAGCGGTTTTGTGATAGATACTGGAAACGAAATGGTCGACAATCTATTTAACCGCGGTGGTTTAGACTCGATGATGTACACGGTATCGATGACAATTGTGGCGATGACGTTCGGTGGGATTCTTGAGAATTCAGGAATGCTTGAGGCAATTGTAAAGCAAATATTAAAATTGGCAAAATCAGCAAAAGGGGTGGTTGCTTCAACAGTTGTTTCCTGTTTCGCAACAAATGCTACCTGTTCAGAGCAATACATTTCGATTGTGATCCCATCTCGTATGTATGCGAAAGCCTATAAGGAAAAAGGACTTCATTCAAAAAATCTCTCCCGTGCACTCGAGGATGGCGGTACATTGACCTCCGTTTTTATTCCATGGAATACGTGCGGCGTGTTTATTTTAGGGACCCTTGGTGTCCATGCCTTTGAATATGCACCATACGCAATCTTGAATTATCTTGTCCCGATGATTTCGATTTTCTATGCGATGACAGGAATTACGATTGAAAAATTACCGGAATCCGAAATGCTTCAAATAGGGAAAGTCGAAGAGGAAACGGCAATCGTTTAGGTAGAAAAAGGAAAGTCCGTTCTATCTCGGACTATCCTTTACCTTTAATAATATACGGGAAGGTTGAGCTCATAGATTGCTCTTGGTCGACCTTGTTGGTACGTCATTTCTTCGCCAACATTCTTCACATAACCATGGTCGGCAAGCTTTTTTATGATACGTTCCGTGGATCGTCGTGTCACATGTAAATATTCACTAAGATCTGCTGCAGTAAAATGAACAGATGTCCGCGACTTACTGAATTCGATAATCTTGGAAAGGTTGGCCGGACTTAATTTCGTTTGTTTAGCGACCTGAACAATTTTAGGATCATCATGCTTCAAATGATGCTGTTTTGCATCATGGGGAAAGGGACCAAGCAATTGTTTTTCTTCAGTTAATATGTAACCACATTTGCCAGTCTCGTCTTTTTCGGCAAACTGAAGTGCAACCATGGCATTTTGTTCAGCATCCGTTAAGGTTTTTCCGTAGCCAAAGCCAATTTTGCAGGGGTCTTGCCAATTGTCTAGGAAGTCTGTAAGGATATTTTGGTCTATTAAACTCTCAATTTCACCTCTTGTACTGTAAAAAACAAATAAGTTTTCATCCAGCTGCTGGGCTGATGCGTGAAATTTTGCGGTAAAAACAGATATATGTTCGAATAAAGCCTTCGCAGAAATATAGCCAACAGCCACTTGAGATGCTTTTCTTTTATACAGTTCTGCCATTGCTCGTGCGTTTTCAAGTCCGCGGCGCAATGATATTTTGGGGTCGATTATCCTTTTAACAGGGATTCCTAGGGCATTTAAACGATGATAAATGGCATGAACACTTGTTATGGCTAGGTCAATTTCCCCTTGGTCCCAAAGCGCCTGATGAAAAGCGACAATTTTACTTAAATCAAAATGGCCTTCTACCATTTGTCGATAGGCCAATATCTGTATCTCGGGCAAGTCAGATTCAAGCTCTGCCAGGACATTTGTGACTACAGAAGAGTCAATTAAATCAATGGAAATTCGTCCAAGCGCAATTTTTTTAGTATATAATATGGATAGGAACGTGGAGGCGACTGCCATCTCATCCGTTGCTAAGCAATGGGAAGGAATGGGCAGCAGCTCACGATTTTTTTTAGAAAAATAGTAGGGCAATGCCCCAGAGAAAAAAACAACATCGCATGGTTTTAATTGTGTTACTAGCGCTTCAGCTTCAGCAGGCTCTTGATAAATATACGGGTCAATCTCGATATCCGGTAAATCGGCTGCGATGGCGAGAATGTTATTAATAAATTCATTTGAACCGATGACAGCAATCTTGGTAGTCAGTTCCAAGCACCTCCTTCAATCAATAAACGTCTATTTAACGACAACTATATCAAATGATGAAATATCTGTAAACTGAAAGGAAGAATGACAATGAAAATTACTGCAATTCACCTTTATGCTATCCACTTACCGTTGAAGGATCCCTTCGTAATTAGTTATCATACGTACCAATATATGCCGGCCGTTATGGTGAAAATAGAGACTGATGAAGGAATCATCGGCTACGGTGAAGCAGTGCCGGATGAACATGTGACAGGGGAAACATGGGAAGGTGTATTTCATATCCTTAAAAACACGATTGGTCCTGTCATGTTAGGGCAAAACCCAATGGAAATTGAAAAAATACATGATCTAATGAACAATACGATCTATACTGCCCCGGCAGCGAAGGCAGCAATCGATATCGCTTGCTTTGATATTATCGGAAAAAAATTACGGCAGCCTGTGTACCAGTTGATTGGCGGGCGCTACCATGATGAATTTCCGATTACCCATGTATTAAGTATTGCTGATCCTGAAAAAATGGCTTCAGAAGCAGCTTTAATGGTGGAGAAGGGTTATGGTTCTTTTAAAATGAAGGTTGGAACGAATGTGAAAGATGATGTCGAACGAATCAAAGCCGTCCGTGCTGAGGTAGGTCCCGATATCGCCATTCGGGTTGATGTCAATCAAGGTTGGAAAAATAGCGCAGTCACTTTATCAGCGCTAAAACAATTGGAAGATTATCAAATTGATTGGATAGAGCAGCCGGTTATTGCTGACGATATTGATGCAATGGTTGAGGTGAAGTCGAAAACAACGATCCCTTTAATGATCGATGAAGGATTAAAAGGACCCCGTGAAATGCGGGAAATCATCCAAAAAAGAGCCGCAGACAAAGTAAATATAAAATTGATGAAATGCGGCGGTATCTATCCTGCGGTAAAATTAGCCCATCAGGCAGAACTTGCGGGAATGGAGTGTCAGATCGGGTCAATGGTTGAATCCTCAGTAGGATCGGCAGCAGGCTTCCATGTTGCATTTTCGAAAAAAATCATTACCAGTGTTGAGTTAACAGGTCCATTGAAGTTCACTAAAGATATCGGTGACCTAGCATACGAGGTACCATTTATTCGCTTAACCGATAAGCCTGGATTAGGTGTTGAAGTTAATGAGAAAATTTTACATGAGTTAACAATATATCAAGACGCTATTCGCTAAGGAGAGAAAAAGATGAGTTATATTTTTCAAGGAAATCTGGGAGTCCAGCCATACATCGTCCAAAGATTATCAATAGCTAATTTGCCAGAAGTTTTATCAATTCAGGGGCAGGTTGTCGCAAATTTAGAGAAAAAATCCATCCTTCAGCCGCTCACTTCAGAAGAGTTTCAGTATATTCTAGAAGGAAACGGCTTGATGATTGGGGCGTTTGTCAGCCAAGAATTGATCGCTTTTCGGGCGTTACTGGTTCCGGTTGTAGGAGATCCTGAACACCTGGGACTGGATATTGGTTTATCAGAAGCAGAGCTGCCATCGGTTATTTATCAAGAAATCTCGAATGTCCTTCCAGAATATCGCGGGAATGGCTTGCAGAAAACATTGGCAAAGGTGATTATGGAGGAGTTAGAGCAAGAAACTCATGATTTTCGTTATGTTTGTACGACTGTTGCTCCATTCAACATCCCAAGTTTAAAGGATAAATTTGCACAAGGAATGCAAATTGCTGGTCTGAAAGAAAAATATGGCGGCATGCTGCGCTACATTTTCGTCAAGGATTTAAACGAACCACAGAGGACAGATTACAAGGAAACAATTGAGGTTTCCATGAACGATATATCAGACCAACAAGAAAAACTTGCACAAGGCTGGCGCGGGGTACGAATGAAGATGGATAGCAATCAGACTATCGTAATTGAATATTGTCGATAGAAAAGAGGGGCGACTCTCTTTTTTTAGTTTGGTTATAAAATGAAGCTGCAACTTTATTTAAGAAAATTCCGATTTATAAGTGATAGAAATATTGATAAATAAAGATATAGGATAAAATGGAACTAGGTGTATAAAAAATAGCATTAGGAGGAATAAGATGAAAAGTGCCAGTCCCTACATTTTTGTGGATAATTGTCAGGAAGTAATGGAGTTTTACCAAAAGCTATTTGGCGGGGAAATCACTAATGTTCAAAAAAGCGATGATGGCAAGTGTTTGCATGCCGAACTTCATCTGGGCAACAGTATCATTCACTTTTCAGATACCTTCGGTAAGACAAGAGAAGGGGATAACGTACGAATTAGCTTAGAATGTGATAGTGAAGAAGAAATTAGAAGAGTGTATGATTCGCTTAGCCAAACCGGAAAAATTACTTACCCGCTGCAGGATACGTTTTGGGGAGCGATCCATGCAAACCTAGTGGATCAGTTTGGCATTGGCTGGCTGCTTAATTATCAAAAATAATTCAAAGTGGGATGATGAAGTAAATGAACAACCTTACAAAAATGAAAATAAATAAACCTGCGAATGAAGTATTTGAAGCTTTCGTTGATCCTTCAAAAATAGGGAACTTTTGGTTCTCCTCCAGTTCGGAAAGATGGGAAGAAGGTAAAACTATTACTTTGCAATATGATGAATACAACGCTCAAGGCGATATTGAAGTAATGAAAATAGAAGAAAATAAAAAAATTGTCTTCGGTTGGGGAGCTAATGGAGAAGGGCATATTGTAACCATCACACTGAAGAAGTTGGATCATTCAAGTACTATCATTGAAGTAAACGAGGAAGGATTTAATGAAAATGATGAAGAGCTAATAGCGCAAATGATTGATAATAAAGAAGGCTGGGTTTTCATGCTGACTTGTTTAAAGGGATATATAGAATTTGGCGTGAATGAATTAAGAGGCGGATTAGTGAAGGATTGACCTGAAAAGAAATTTTAAAAATATATTGGGGATAAGAAAATGACTCAAAATGGATTTGTTTTAGTTGTTAGTGTATCAATTATCAAAGGCGATGAAGTATTAATTATTAAAGAAAATAAACCATCTGCAATTAATAAGTGGAACTTTCCATCCGGATGTATTGAGCATAATGAGGACATACTCGATGCAGCACGCAGGGAAGTAAAAGAAGAAACAGGTTTTGATGTGAAACTTACTGGAACTACAGGTGTATATAATTTTATTAGCAGCTCAAATGACCAGGTAATTTTATTTCATTTTACTGGTGAAATTATAGGAGGTTCATTGAAGCTTGAAGAGGACGAAATTATAGCTAGCAGATGGATAAAGGTGCCTGAACTTATCGATTTTAATTATTCTGAATTGCGTGAGGCAAGTGTAATAAGGAAAATAGTAGATAGATTAGTAAGCAAACAAATTCATTCAATCACGGTTTTTAACGAGAAAATTGGACTATAAAGGGGAAAATAGTGATTAACTAAATAAACAGTGTTTCTGCAGGAACTATAGGAGGATTAATGATTTGTTTGAAACAGAAAGATGTTTTATTAAATTGCTGAAGGACTAGGAGAAGTGCATTTTGTTGAAGTAAAGTAGGGTTTTAAACAAAGTGTAAAAAGCATTGGAGGGATAGGGCGATGTTTTGATATCCTTAATATTGTCAATATATCTTATATAATTGATAAGAGAGGTGCTTACTATCCTGGAAATTATATTTTGGATTATTATAATAGCGTGTTTTATCTTTAGTTTCGTAGGACTTGTTTATCCGATTATCCCCTCTGTTTTGCCGATTTGGGTTGGTGTGGTGTTATATCATTTTGGAATTAATCCAAATGAGCTTACTTGGATCACGTGGACCATGCTCGTGTTATTGACGATTTTATTATTTTTAGCAGATTATTTAGCAAATCTTCACTTTGTCGATAAAGCTGGCGGGTCTAAGTGGGGGACGAGGGCTGCAACGATTGGATTAATTGTGGGAAGTTTTGTCATACCGCCTTTTGGCGTCCTGATTGTCCCATTTGCATTCGTATTAATTGCTGAAATGATACAAAAGAAGACATTCCAAGAATCCATTAAAGTAGCGTTTGCTACACTTATAGCCTTTTTTAGCGGAACCTTGGCAAAAGCAATCATTCAGCTTATTATGATTGGTGTCTTGGTATTTGGGGTGATTTTTTAAAAATTGGAGGAGATTATATGATATTGGAGGCTGCAATGCTTCAGGTTAAGCAAGGAATGGAAGAGGAGTATGAGGAAGCCTTTCGTCAGGCATCAAAAATCATTTCTTCCATGAAAGGCTACATCTCTCACGAATTACAGCATTGTATGGAAGTTAAGGGTAAATATTTACTGCTGGTTAGGTGGGAAACATTAGAAGACCATACAGTTGGATTCAGGCAATCAAATGAGTATCAAGAATGGAAAAAACTATTGCATGATTTTTATGACCCATTTCCATTAGTTGAACACTTTGAGAAAGTTCAACTATCATAAGTAGTTTGTAACAACAGATGAGGCTCTTCTATTATGAGAGCCTTTTTTTCTTAAACAAACTAACTATAGAAGGGTATTTTTCCCCATTACCGAATATATAAGTAAAATAATTGGTAATGGGAAGTGTTCATTTTGAATTATATATTTATGGGACTTATTTTTATTTATTCAATGTATTTATCGTTTATTAAAGGTTTTAATAAAGATGATTTGGAAGATGTCCATCCTAAAACATTTACAAATTTACTTCGCTACCTGCTATTTGGGACAATAAATTCATTTTTTGCAGGTTGGCTTTTTGAAATAAACTGGTTAATTTGGATTGCCTTTTATTCGGTTATCGGAATTATTTTTTGTATAAAATTTAATAAGGAAGAAAATGATTTTTTCAAAAAGCTGCTAGTTGCTTTCCTTGTATTCCTATTTTTCTGCGGGTACCGAGTGCCAACCCATCCCGCGTCATTTGAGAACTACATTAATAGTAAAGAAATGTACCAATGTGTAACGAGATGGGAATGTGTAAAAATCACAGCCGAAGCCAAAGAAGATAGCTCATTAAGAGCAAAAGCAGAAATTCTTTCAATAGAGGGCTATAGATTTGATTGGTATTTCCTGTTCGCAAAGGGTTCGATGCAGCTTGCTGACGATAAAGGGAATATTGAAGAATTCAAGGGGATAAATATTTGTGGATTTTGGATTGAGTATTAAAAAGCATTTTCACGAAAATTTGGAGGCGTTTTTATGCAATTATTATTCTGGCCATGTACAATTGCCTCACTTATTGTCAGCATCATTGCTTTAAATACTAGAAAGTCAAAACTCCTTATAGGGTCTGCAATTCTTATTTTACCCATGTCCCTTTACCTGGCAGCAACACCGCTTTTCCTCGTTTGGGGATTAATATTCCCGTTTCTGTATCTTGTAGCGGCAATATTCGTCAGAAAGAAACGGAACGGGGCAGCGGTTTTGCTTGTCATTCCTAATTTTATAATAGTCGGATGGCTGGGGTTTGTTGTTTTAACTCAGTAGGAAACTTGTCACATAAAGCTCGTTGCCCAAATTCTTATTATTTGGTAGCCTATTGGTAATCTGCGTTCAAAGGAGGGAAAATGAGTGATTAATGTAAAGGGATCACAAACAGAAGCAAAGGTATTTTCAAATTATCCACAGGAAACCGCGCTTGAGCAAATTCAAGAATTGTGCAATCAGGCATTTTTAAAGGAAACAAAGATTAGTATTATGCCAGATTATCATGCTGGAAAAGGCTGTGTGATTGGAACCACTATTCAGTTAAAGGATAAAGTTGTCCCCAACCTGGTTGGCGTTGATGTTGGCTGTGGCGTGTTAACCGTCAAGCTGCAGAACAAAAAAGTTGATTTTAATAAGCTTGATCAGGTTATCCGTACCTATGTCCCGAGCGGCCAAGAGATTCATTCAGATGAGACCGTCGGCTTTATTAACACAAATTTTCCCGCCATTCACGAATTTAAAACAGAGCATATTTTAAGTGAAAACAGAAGCCGATATAGCTTAGGGACCCTTGGCGGCGGCAATCATTTTATCGAGGTTTCTATTGATTCCGAAGGGCACCACTATTTAACAATCCATACCGGCAGCCGCTATGTCGGGGCAAAAATCGCCACTTATTATCAAAAGGTAGCGATTTCGAAGCTGCGCCAACATGATTTAACGGAGATGATTGAAAAATTAAAGGCGGAAGGCAGACAAAAAGAAATCCAGGCAGTCATCCAAGGATACAAGGAGAAAAATCCTGTCATTCCTAACGATTTAGCTTACTTGGAAGGCGAGGATTTCGCCAACTATATTCATGATATGAAATTAGCTCAAAGCTTTGCAAAAGCAAATCGCGAAGAAATTGCCAGGGCGATTACTGATAACATGGGCTTTAAAGAGGTGGACCGCTTTGATACGGTGCACAATTACATTGATACAGATAACCTGATTTTACGAAAGGGTGCGGTCTCGGCGCAAAAAGGCGAACGCCTCATTATCCCAATCAACATGAGGGACGGTTCGATTTTAGCAGTCGGTAAAGGCAACGAGGATTGGAATTTTTCGGCACCGCATGGCGCTGGCCGCGTCCTTAGCCGGACAAAAGCGATGAAAAGCTTACGTATGGATGACTTTCATAACACAATGAAAGGCATCTGGACAACGTCTGTTTCAGAAGAAACCCTTGATGAAGCGCCTATGGCCTACAAGCCGATGAATGAAATCTTAGAAAAAGTAGAAGAAACAGTTGAAATTAAAAGCTTTATTAAACCGGTTTATAATTTTAAAGCAAGTGAAAAATTCAAACCGGATAGATATAAAAAATCTTAGTTAGATCGGGAGATACTGATATCAGCAGCCTCTCTTTTTTTATCTGTGGTTTTTATAGATTTCGATTAAAGCGGGGTGTTAGTACATGAGTTCTGTAAATGTGTGGAATGCAGATTTGTATGATAATAAATTAGGTTTTGTGGCTAACTTTGGTAAGGGAATTGTTGAACTTCTTCATCCGCAAAAGGGCGAGAGGATACTTGATTTGGGCTGTGGCACTGGAGATCTTTCCTGTGAGATTTCTAAGTCTGGGGCGTTTGTGACGGGGATGGATTCATCAGAGGAAATGATTATAAAAGCACGTGATAAATATCAACAAATCCCGTTCATCATTGATAATGGAGAAACATTTAGAACCAATGAAAAATATGATGCTGTTTTTTCAAACGCAACCCTTCATTGGATGAAAAATGCTGAGAATGTAGTTGAGTCAATTGGGATGGCATTACGTGATGGCGGCCGCCTTGTTGCTGAATTCGGCGGCAAAGGAAATGTCCAAACCGTTATCCAGGGAATAACAGAGGTACTTAATCAAGATTACGGAATCAATGTAGAAAATAGAAACCCTTGGTACTTTCCAAGTATTGGGGAATATAGTACATTACTAGAGCAGTACGGATTTAAGGTATCGTATGCCCATCATTTTTCTCGGCCTACACCGTTACCAGATGGGCCAAAAGGGTTAAATCATTGGTTAAATGGTTTTGCAGATGACTTTTTTCCTGAATTCTCGGAAGAGGAAAGAGTAGTTATTTATGAAAAAATAAAAAATAAGATTCAGTACAATTTATTTAAAAATGGCATTTGGGTAGCGGATTATGAACGAATTAGGATTGTGGCTATTAAGGAGGGATAAAAAAGTTTTTATCCCATGAAAGCTGCAGCGCATATTGCGCTGCAGCTTTTACGTTTACCCTGAAAATGGTTAAATTAAACTACCTTTCAACAAAAAAAGGATTTTCCAATGAGAATATGGAAAATAACCATATAGAATTGAACGGGGGAAGAGACTATGCAACATAAAATATTATTAGTAGAAGATGATACGGCCATCAGCGAGATGGTCAAAGGCCAATTTATGAAAGAAGGTTTTGAAGTCACGCAGGCATTCGACGGGGAAGAGGCACTTGAAGTATTTAGAAGCAACACGTTTGATTTGATCCTCCTTGACTTAATGCTGCCCAAACTGGATGGAATGGAATTTTTAAAAATAATCCGAGAAAAAAGTATGATACCGGTACTGATCATGTCTGCAAAGGATGGTGACTTAGATAAAGCGTTAGGATTAGGTTTTGGAGCGGACGATTATATCGCCAAACCATTTTCGATGATCGAACTAACGGCTAGGGTGAAAGCGGCCATTAGAAGAGCGACTCATTATTCCCGAACAGAGCAGAAGCAAGAGACCAAACATCTCACAGCGGGAGACTTGACCTTAGATTTAGATAATTTTTCAGCACAAAAAAACGGAAAAGAAATCAAGCTGACCGCAAAAGAATTCCAGATTCTAAAATTATTTATCTCACATCCAAGCCGTGTCTACACAAAAGCGCAAATTTATAGCTTAATCTGGGAAGATGAGTATTACGGTGATGAAAATGTGATTAACGTTCATATGAGAAGGCTTCGGGAGAAAATTGAGGACGACCCATCCAAACCACAGTACATCAAAACATTATGGGGTATTGGCTATAAACTTGGGGAGTTTTAACATTGGTTATTTTTTTATCTATTATTATAATCGCCCTAATTGCATTTAATTTTTTTCAATATAGATCACGAAAGTACCAAAAAGAGAACTTAACTTACATACATAAAAAGCTAAAGCAGATTATCGATGGGAAAACGGATGAAAAACTGCTAGTGCACACGGATGAAGAGGATTTGAAACAGATATTAATCGAAATCAATCGTCTCTTTGAACATAATCAAAAAATACTGTCCAGCTACAATAAAACGGAAATGTCGATGCGAAAAATGCTTTCCAACATTTCACATGATTTAAAAACGCCGCTGACCGTTGTGCTCGGATACATCGAGATTATGTTGAACGATCCAAACAGAACAACCGATGAAACCAAGGAACTCCTGCAAAAAGTGCACGGGAAAACGGTTGAAGTTTTAGATTTAATTAAAAAGTTCTTTGATTTAGCAAAGCTGGAATCTGGCGATAAAGACCTGCCGCTGACTAGGGTGAATATGAATGAAGTATGCCAGAAAAATATATTACAATTTTATGAGGTATTGACCACCAAAGGCTTTGATGTTGCAATTGAGTTGCCGGAGACGATTTTTTATGCGCTTGGAAATGAAGAGGAACTCGACCGGGTCATTAATAATTTGCTTTCCAATGCGATTCAATATGGTGGGGAAGGAAAAGCGCTGGGTTTGACACTTAGGAGTGATGAACAATCTGTTTACATAGACATATGGGATAAAGGTAAGGGGATAAGTGAGCTCCACAGGGATTTAGTATTTGAAAGAATGTACACACTCGAGGATTCGCGAAACAAATCCTATCAAGGCAGCGGGCTGGGACTTACCATTACCAAACGATTGGTGGAGAAAATGGAAGGACAAATTTTTCTCAACAGCAAACCATATGAAAAAACGACTTTTACCGTGCAATTAAAACGAATTACATATTAAAACAGCTAAGGGTACCTCGTGATAACGAGCTACCCTTTTTCAACTTAAGATTTTTGTAAGATTTGATTAATAAAAAAGATAACACTAATGACTAGAATAAAAGTAGTTAAAGACGAAGGGGAGCTGAAAATTTATGAGCTACATTATTCAAACTAACCAACTAACCAAGGCCTACAAAGGCAAGGAAGTTGTTTCTAATGTCAATATGAAGGTCAAAAAGGGAGAAATCTACGGGTTTCTCGGACCAAACGGTGCGGGCAAAACGACAATTATGAAGATGTTGACAAATTTAGTGAAGCCAACGAGCGGTGAAATTGAAATTTTTGGGGAAAAACTAACGAACACGTCCTATGAAGTGTTAAAGCGGATGGGCAGCATTATCGAATATCCTGTTTTCTATGACCGGTTGACGGCACGGGAAAATCTCGAGCTGCATTGTGAATATATGGGTTATTACGATAAAAAAGCAATTGATGCAGCGCTGGAGTTAGTAAAACTGAAAAATATTGAGGATAAGTCGGTAAAGGACTTTTCACTTGGAATGAAGCAGCGTCTCGGAATCGCACGAGCGATTATCACCAAGCCTGAGCTGTTAATTCTAGATGAACCGATTAACGGTCTGGATCCAGTAGGGATTAAGGAACTGCGCGATCTCTTTCATATGCTCTGCCGTGAATATGGGATAACCATGCTGATCTCGTCTCATATCCTTGGAGAAATCGAACAAATCGCCGATACGATTGGGGTTATCCGTGACGGCAAATTAATTAAAGAGGTTTCGATGAACGAAATTCATGAACAAAATACCGAGTATATCGAACTTGTAGTAAACGATGTGAAAAAGGCATTTTATGTCCTTGGTGAAATTCTGCATTTGACAAACTTTAAAGTCGTTGATGAAGGGCGCTTTAGAATCTATGATACTGGATTATCTCAGCCCGAAATATCCAAATCATTAATTTTAAACGGAGTGTTGATTGAGGAAATCACTAAAAAGAATCATTCATTAGAAGATTATTTCTTAACATTAATTAATGGGGGCGGAATCAGTGCGTAAATTAATCAGTCTTGAAATTAAGAAATTCAAATTATTTTCCTACTTAAAAGGGGTAGTGATTACCAATTTTGTGATTATGGGCTTCTTATGTTTGATATATTTCGGCGAAAAAAGTGATGGTAACATTGCCTTCGTAAGCTATGAAACTGCCTTTACTGATTTCGGCAGCTTAATCCGGGCAGCATTTACTATTTTTGCTTCCGTGCTGATTGCAAGGCTTTTTATCGAAGAGTATAAAAGTAATTCTATTTCATTGATGTTCATGTACCCAATTAACCGGAAGAAAATCATGGTTGCGAAGCTATTAATTGTTGCATGCTTTACATTCCTAACCATTTTCTTATCGAATATTTTTATTGGCACCGCCTTTTATTTAGCCGACGCTTATTTGCACTTTGTTCCGAGGGCTTTAACCACTCAGTTATTAATAGATGGTTTCATCAGCATGACACTTGGAGCGATTGCGTCTGCAGGAATGGCCTTAATTCCACTTTATTTTGGAATGTGGAAAAAATCAGTTCCTGCTACCATCATATCTGCTATTATCATGGTGTCACTAACAAGCTCGACGAATAACGGTGTTACCGTTTTTTCATTGATTGCTATCCCAATTTCCCTCGCGGTTGTTGGTTGTTTGATTGCCTATTTCTCCATTAGGAATATAGAAAAAGTGGATATTAACTAAAAGTAAATTGGTCTAAATCTAACGGTAAACCTATATTTTATATGGAAGGATACACATATTCCATATGAAATAGGTGAGACCCATATGTTTGCTGTTCATTTTTTTGAAAAGAAAAATCTGTTATTAAGTCAGCTGCTTCAACGTGTTCCGACTGAAGGGGAGGATCTAAAAATTAAAGGCAAGAAAGCAAAAGTTTCAAGTGTTAGTAGTGTGGATGAAAATGTTTTTCATGTCCAAGTGGTTGTAGAAACAGTTAAGAAAAGTAAATTTGTGGTAGATAACGCAAAAAAGAAAAAAAGGTAAATAAAAAAAGCAGTGTAATTTCAATTTGATTGAAATTGTACTGCTTTTAATAGTTAATATCCTTTTGAAAAATCAACAAGATTAATGGTTGGTGTTTTTCCCGCAAGATAGTCTTTAAGATTAGGGATTAAGATATTTTCGATTACGCGCTTGTTATAGTGCTCCGTTGAACCGGAAGTGTGCGGCGTAATAATGACGTTTTGCATTTCCCATAATGGACTTTGCGCCGTTAATGGTTCTGTTTCAAAAACATCTAAACCTGCACCGGCGATAGTTCCTTCTTGGAGGGCCGTAATAAGCTCCTCCTCTACTACGATTTCCCCGCGTCCAATATTAATAAAGAAGGCAGAGTTCTTCATTTGGTTAAACTGTTCTACACCAAATAACTGATGGGTTTCTTTTGTATGTGGGAGAGTCACCACAATATAGTCACACTTAGGCAGCAACAGATCTAATTGATCTGGAGTGTACATTTCGTCCACATAGTCAACCGGCCTTCCTGAGTTTCGTACACCAAGTACTGTCATCCCAAATGCCTTGGCAATCTTCGCTGTTTCTTTGCCAATCTCTCCTACGCCAATGATTCCAATTGTTTTCTCGTGCATTTCCAGCCCCATGTGTGCATGGTGCCAGGTCTTTGCTTGTTGATTTTTAACGTATGTATGAATTTTTCGAGTTAAGCCAAGCATGAAGGCGAAAATGGTTTCAGAAATGGGATAGGCGTGAACGCCATTAGCACTTGTCAGGGTAATTTGATTCGCTCGCAATGTTTCAAGCGGCAGGGAGTCAATTCCGGCACTCCAGGTTTGCAGCCATTTAAGCTTTGATTCAGAAGTAAGGCAATATTCCTCCAACCCCTTTTTCCAGCCGGCAATAATTTCAGCATCCTTGGTATGCTCCTGATAGATTTCTTTGTCTTTGGATACAATTAATTCCCAATCAGGAATAGCGTTTTTTATTTGCTCCATGTGATTCTGTTCCAGTTTGTGTGTAATGACCATTTTCCTTTTTCCCATACAATCCCTCCGTCAAAAGATGCCAATATAAATCAATGATAACGCAAGTAAGGAAAAATATTAACATTTTTTGAATAACCATTTCATTTCCCCTTTTCTTCGTACTCCAACCTGTACAATTTTTGGGCACTTTTAAAAAAACTGTCCGAACCATAGACATTTGAAAAAGGATAGCTGTTTGATCCGACTAATCTTTATGAAAAAGTCTCATCTGGCATAATTCTTGCAAAATAGGAGGTTAGGAATGTCATGAAGGAGGACAAAGTATATGAAAATACAAGATTGTCGCGCAATTGTTACAGGCGGCGCGTCTGGACTTGGTGAGGCAACAGTTCGTACCATTGTTCAAAATGGTGGAAAGGCTGTTATTTTTGACCAATCAGAAGAAAAAGGTGTGCGCCTTCAAAGTGAGTTAGGGGAAGAAGTTTTATTTCTAAGAGTGGATGTAACAAAAGAAGAGGATATTCAAGAAGCGGTTAATAAAGCGGCAGAATTCATGGGCGAGGTCAATTCGGTTGTGAACTGTGCCGGGATTGGAATAGCAGAAAAGGTGCTTGGACGAAAGGGTGCCCATAATCTAGCGCTCTTTTCAAAAGTGATTAATGTGAATTTAATAGGATCTTTTAATGTGATTCGTTTGGCAGCGGAAAAAATGATGAGTAATGAAGTGAACGACCAAAATGAAAGAGGTGTGATCATCAATACTGCTTCGGTTGCAGCTTACGATGGACAAATTGGCCAAGCTGCCTACAGTGCATCAAAAGGCGGAATTGTTGGGATGACTTTGCCGATTGCGAGAGAATTTGCCCGTTACGGAATCCGTGTTATGACCATTGCTCCAGGACTCTTTCACACACCAATGTTTGACACGTTGCCCCAAGAAGCCCGGGACTCACTTGGAAAAATGGTGCCGTTTCCTTCAAGACTTGGCTACCCAAATGAGTATGCCCACCTTGTCCAAAGTATTATCGAAAACCCAATGCTTAACGGGGAAACCATCAGACTTGATGGAGCCATCCGCATGCAGCCAAAATAAAATAAAATGAAATGGCTCAGTTCGCTAAAAATAAAATCATAGATATTTTTTCATAGGGAATCCCTCAAAGGAATTCCCTTCTTCAATCAGCCTCCCAAGAATAGATCGATAATATTGGAAGCTGTCGATGTTTTCTTGTTATAAAACTCCGAATAACCACACTTCTTGCAAAAAACTACCGTAAACCTATTGTGCTGGATATCTAACATTTTCGATATTCCTGTTCCTGTCATCGCCACATCTTTTGTACCTGTATCACGGCTTCCGCATTTAATACAGCCTTTTTCGCTCATCGTGTCACTCCTCAATATATTGTCTTTAAATATCTACGATTAATAAGTTTAAATGTTTCATAATTTTCAAATTGTTATTGCGGAAATATTCTGTGTTTTTGGTACAATAGAGGTATGTGAAAAGAGGGAGTGATGACATGCTCCAATTTAAAGACATAATTACACCCGTTGATTTTATTGCCACTGAAGATACGACGCTAAAAGAAGCGATTAGCCTCATGCACCAAAAGAAGTGGAATCTTTTGCCTGTTACAGATTCATGCAGTCATCCCGTTGGGGTTTTTACCCGAAGCAGTTTGCATCAAATGGTGACAGAAGAAACCTCACTTACCACTCCAATTAAAAATTACATAAAAAAACGGGTTGAAAAGATTCGTATTGATACCCCTTATGAAAAAATTGAAGAACTCGTCAAAACTAGCAAGGTTGGCACGGGTGTGGTCGTGGATGAACAGAATCGTGTCGTAGGAATCCTGACGAAAACGGACATGGTGATGTCACTCTTGCAAACCTCTCAAGAATTACAAATGATAAAAAAATTAAAGAGAACATTGGAAACGGCGATTGACCATGCTTTTGATGGAATCATCATGACGGATGAAAAGAAAGTCATTACCATGGTTAGCCCTCCGCTCTTGGAATTGTTTAATCTTCTAGAAGATGAGGTGCTGTACAAACAAGCAGTTATTGTTTTACCGCAGCTGAATCTCGAAAAAGTTTATGAATCGGCAACAGCAGAGGTTAGCGGATTTTTAGAAATCAACGGGATTAAATATATCGTTCACCGGATTCCAATTATTGAGGATGGAAAAGTAATCGGGGCAATCGGCAAGGTTGTCTTCCGCCAATTAAACGAGGTGAGCGAATTATTTAAAAAGCTTCAGAAGGCAGAAAATAAGGCGAACTTTTATCATCAGCAATATCAAAAATCGGAAACAGCCAAGTTCACCTGGGAACATATTTTAAGTACGGACCCCTTTATGGAAAAATTGAAGAAAAGCGGTGCGAAGGCAGGAAAAGGAAGATCGACGGTGCTTATTCTCGGAGAGAGCGGAACCGGAAAGGAGCTGTTTGCTCAAGCGATTCATAACAGCAGTGCTAGAAGCACAGGTAAGTTTGTCGTTGTTAATTGTGCTGCGATTCCTGAGGATTTACTAGAATCCGAGTTTTTTGGCTATGAAGAGGGAGCGTTTACCGGAGCAAAGCAAAAAGGAAAGCTTGGGAAGTTTGATCTTGCAAACGGTGGGACACTTTTCCTTGATGAGATTGGCGACATGTCTCTGACCTTGCAAGCGAAGCTACTTCGCGTCCTCCAAGAACGGGAATTTTACCGGGTTGGCGGAACCGTAAAGATAAAAGTAGATGTCCGAATTATTGCTGCCACGAATAGAAATTTAGAAGAGATGGTCAAAGACGGTCTTTTTAGAGAGGATTTATATTATCGTCTCAATGTTATTTCGCTTCATATTCCGCCGCTCCGCAATCGTCCATATGATGTTAATCATTTAATCAGCCAGTTTATGATTGAATTTAATCAAATTTTAGGTACGAGTATTACCGGTTTGGAGGATGATGCCAATAAAGCACTGCTGAATTATGACTGGCCGGGAAATGTTCGGGAATTAAGGAATGTTATGGAACGGGCGATGACATTTTCTGAAACTGGAAAAGTGAAATACGAGGACCTCCCGGATTATTTAATGAAACAAGTTCAACTCAATGAACCAATTTTACATGTATCCATGGTTAAAAATGCAGAACTCGAGGCAATTAAAAAAGCGCTTGTGCAGGTGCAGGGAAATAAAGTGCAAGCAGCTAGATTACTAGGAATCAGCCGCTCTGGTTTGTATGAAAAAATAAAGAAATACAAACTAACAACGTAAATCCAAGGGTGTCCAGTAATTGGACACCAAATTACTATTCATGTACAGACGAGAAACACGTTAATGTTGCAGACCTAGACCTTAAGACGTTAGCGAGCTACGAACCTATTTATTGGAATATTGGCATAATAATTGCATACTTCAAAATGAATCTTTTTTAAAAAAAGGAGGATCTAAAATGAATATCGGAAGTCTCTTATCTCAAAGTGCCCGCAAGTTCCCTGAATTCCCAGCAATCCAATGTGAAGGCAGATGCTATTCCTACAGACAATTTAACGAAGAGGTAAATAGATTTGCTCACGGACTGCTTGGCCAAGGTGTGAACAAAGGTGACAGGCTTGCGTTAATGATGAAGAATTCAGACCACTTTGTCTTTACCTTTTTTGCCGCTGCTAAAATTGGCGCTGTCGCTGTTCCAATAAACTTTCGATTGACCGCTACAGAGGTCCAGTACATATTAGAGCAATCAGATGCGGCCATAGTGGTATGTGATAAAGAATTTGAACAGCTTATTGCTGAAGCAGAACAAGGAACATCCATCCGGATGGTCATCACGGTGGGAGAGCCCGAAACGGCGGGTTTCTATTCATATGAAAAAGTTTTATCTGATAACAGGGATGAACCCGCTATTGAAGTTTCAGAAAAGGACGATGTCGAAATTTTGTACACTTCGGGTACGACAGGACGTCCAAAGGGAGCCCTCTTTGATCATAGTCAAATTTTCAAAGTCGGAATTTCCGTCGTCATCAGTATGGAGATTAGCCAGCAAGAACGTATTCTCCATTTAGCACCGTTGTTCCACTCAGCACAATTAAATCTATTCTTAATTTCCGGCGTTGCCCTTGGTGCGACGCATATTATCCATCGAGATTTCCATCCAGTTAAAACACTGCAAGCCATTCAAGAACATAAAATTACCCATTTATTTGCTGTACCCGCGATGTATACGTTCTTGCTCCAAGTTCCGAATGCTGCCGAATATGATTTGTCATCCATTAAGAGAGTTGGATATGGGGCAGCCCCGATGGCACCGGAGCTTGTTAAAAAAAGTATGCAGTTATTTAAAACAGATCAATTTTACAATTTATGCGGTCTAACGGAAGCGGGACCAGGCGGGATTCTCCTAGATCCGGAGGGGCATAAACTACATCTTGGCAAGGGTGGCAAACCAATCTTTATGACTGAAACGCGGGTTGTCAATGAAGAAGGGAAAGACGTGTTACCAGGTGTAATTGGTGAATTTATTCTTCGCAGTCCGATGGTGATGAAGGAGTATTATAAAAAGCCCGATGAAACAAAGAGCACCCTTAAAAATGGCTGGCTTTATACAGGTGATTTGGCAACGATTGACGAGGAAGGCTATATTACCTTAGTTGACCGGAAAAAGGACATGATCATCTCGGGCGGGGAAAATGTATATTCCGTTGAGGTGGAAGGCGTTCTGTATGAACATCCGGCTGTTCTTGAGGCAGCGATTATCGGATTGCCGGATGAGGTATGGGGCGAGGCTGTTTGTGCGATCATTGTCCCAAAAGAGGGTGCAGTGATTGATGAACAGGAATTGCGCAGCTTCTGCCGGGAGAAGCTGGCTGGTTACAAGGTCCCAAGGCGGATTTTTATTGAACAGCAGCTGCCAAGGAACGCTTCTGGAAAAATACTAAAATACCAATTACGGCAGAAAATGAATCAAATGAGTGGTGAGAAGAATAACCGAAGCACTTCCTCAACTGAAAGTGAGGTTATCTAATGAAACACCCATACTTAAACGATGACCACGAAATTTTTCGCCAATCGTTAAGAAAGTTTTTAGAAAAAGAAGCATATCCCTTTTATGAGCAATGGGAAGAAGACCGGATGATTCCTCGGTCTTTTTGGCAGAAGATGGGGGAGCAGGGCTTTCTATGCCCTGATATCGATGAAAAATATGGCGGCAGTGAAGTAGATTGGGGTTTTGCAGTTGTTATAAATGAGGAGCTAGAGCGCGTCGGGTCAGGACTAATTGGTATCGGGCTTCATAACGACATTGTGGTGCCATACATCACCACATACGGCAGTGAGGAACAGAAGCAGCGCTGGCTGCCGAAATGTGTCACTGGTGAAATTATTACCGCAATTGCCATGACGGAACCAGGCACAGGCTCTGATCTTGCAAATATTAAAACAACCGCCAAGCTTGAAGGTGACCATTATATCGTCAACGGACAAAAGACGTTTATCACGAATGGGATTCAATCTGACCTTGTTTTGGTCGCGGTTAAAACCGACCCCCAGGCAGTACCGAAGCATAAGGGGGTTAGTCTTATCTTAATTGAACGGGATACACCTGGATTCTCTAGAGGTAGAAAGTTGAACAAGGTTGGGCTTCATTGTCAGGATACAGCGGAATTGATTTTTGAAGACTGCCGGGTTCCAAAGGAAAATCTGCTTGGCGAAGAAGGCAAGGGCTTCCTCTATTTAATGGAAAAACTCCAACAGGAGCGGCTTCTTGTTGCAATTGGAGCACAAACGGCATCGGAAGTGATGCTGAAAATGACCATCGATTACGTGAAAAGCCGGGAAGCGTTTGGAAAACCCGTAAGCCAATTCCAAAATACTCAGTTTAAAATTGTTGAGATGGCAACCGAGATTGAAATGGGCAGGGTATTCTTGGATCAGTTAATTGCCGAGCATATTGAAGGGAAAAACGTCGTGACGAAGGTGTCGATGGCAAAATGGAAGCTGACAGATATTGCAAAGAAGATTGCGGCGGAATGTATGCAGCTCCATGGCGGATACGGCTATATGGAGGAATACGAAATTGCGAGACGATTCCGCGATATTCCTGTCTCGAGCATTTATGCCGGAACAAATGAGATCATGAAGACGATCATTGCGAAAAATCTAGGTTTATAAAAAGGAAGTTGTATATGCGGGAAGTTGTCATTGTTGAAGGGGTTCGGACCCCTGTAGGGAGAAGAAATGGTCTTTTGAAGGAGATCCGACCGGATGATTTGGCTGGTTTAACATTAAAAGAGCTGGTAAACCGTGCAGGTATCGATCCAGCAATAATCGATGATGTCATTTTAGGCTGTGTGACCCAATCAGGGGAACAAGCTGGGGATATTGCCAGGGTTGCTGCTTTAATCGCTGGATTCCCAATTGAGGTGCCAGGCACCACGATTGACCGCCAATGCGGTTCAAGCCAGCAAGCTGTTCACTTTGCTGCACAAGCAATTCTTGCCGGCGATATGGATGTCGTAATTGCCGGCGGTGTGGAAAGCATGTCACGTGTGCCGATGGGCTCTAACTATAAGGGGGCCGAGGACACTTTTAGTCCGAATTTAAGATCTAAGTACGAAATGATTCATCAGGGATTATCTGCTGAGCGGATTGCCGAAAACTATGGTTTTACTCGGGAACAACTCGATCAATTTTCACTCGAAAGTCACCAAAAGGCATTAAAGGCGCAGGATGAAGGGTATTTTGCTAGAGAAATTTTTCCGCTTGAAGTAACGCTTCCGGACGGAGCCACAGTTACCGTCAAAGATGATTCCGGTCCAAGAAAGGGGACTTCACTTGAAGCATTGGCAGGTTTGAAGACATCCTTCAAAGAGGATGGTGTCATTCATGCCGGAAACTCTAGTCAAATTAGTGACGGAGCAGCCGCCTTATTACTCATGTCCCGCGAGAAAGCAGAAGAGCTTGGCCTAAAGCCGCGGTTCCGTGTTCATACACGTGTAGTCGTTGGCTCCGATCCAACCTTGATGCTGACAGGACCGATTCCCGCAACGCGGAAAGCACTCGAAAAGTCAGGGCTCTCCATTGATGCTATTGATATATTTGAAGTAAATGAAGCCTTTGCCCCGGTACCGCTTGCTTGGCTGAAAGATACGGGTGCTGACCCGGCAAAACTTAATCCCAACGGCGGTGCGATTGCTCTAGGTCATCCTCTTGGCGGCAGCGGTGCGCGTTTAATGGTAACGATGATGTATGAGCTCGAGCGCACCAGAGGACGATACGGATTGCAAACAATGTGCGAAGGCCACGGTATGGCAAACGCGACAATTATTGAACGGTTAGATTAACTCTTAGTCGTTATAAATTGGATTCGCAAATAATGCATCCGGATGCGTAAATTAAATGGGGAAACTTGCCAATATACTTAATGGAGGCGTTTAAATGACCACGACAATTGGAAAAATCTTTAATTTAACGGTAAAAAGGTTTCCAAACAAAGAGGCTTTGTATGATGTTCGAAAAAATGTCCGCTACACCTACAAGGAATGGAACGAACAGGTAAACCGGGAGCCGATACGCACTGATCAATGAATGAAGCGGCGCACGAAAAACGCGAAAGCGTTTCACGATAAATGCGAAAACGCCTATCTAGGTTGTTGGGTTTTGGGGTTAATATCGGTTCGATAAAATGTCGAAAGGTACGACATAA